>NZ_JACNAC010000032.1:0-71299 GCF_017349775.1 Pseudomonas sp. GW460-12-10-14-TSB1 | reverse complement strand
AAGAGCGCTGTGCGGGCAATGACCGTTAGAATAGTGCGCTTCATCAATGGCTCCATCGCTATTGTCAGCCCTCAGGCTACTCCCAACCGGGCCGGTTTGCCTTCCTCATTGAGACCCTCATGAAACGTTTCGTTCTGCTGGACACCACCCCGATTCCCGAAAATGGCGGTGCCTTGTGCCTGTTCGAATACGGCGAGGATTTTGTCATCAAGATCCAGGGCGGCGACGGTGGGCAATTGATGAACACGCGCATGCACGGCTCCGAAGACGCCCTGGCGGAGATCCCCTGTCGCAAGGTGGCCGGACGGCCGAATTCGCGGGTGCTGATCGGCGGCCTGGGCATGGGCTTCACCCTCGCCTCAGCCCTCAAGCACCTGGGCAAGGGCGCCGAAGTGGTGGTCGCCGAGCTGGTGCCGGGGGTGGTGGAATGGAACCGCGGACCGCTGGGGGAGAAATCCGGCCGGCCGTTGCTCGACCCGCGCACGGTGATCCGCATGGAAGACGTGGCCAAGGTGCTGCAGGCTGAGCCCCAGGGGTTCGACGCGATCATGCTCGACGTCGACAACGGCCCCGAAGGCCTGACCCAGAAGGCCAACAGCTGGCTGTACTCCGCCGCTGGGCTGGCGGCCTGTGCCCGGGCCCTGCGGCCCAAGGGCGTGCTGGCCGTGTGGTCGGCCAGCGCCGACAAGCAGTATTCCGACAAGCTGCGCAAAGCCGGCTTCAAGGCCGAGCAAGTGCAGGTCTTCGCCCACGGCAACAAGGGCACCCGCCACACCATCTGGATTGCCGAGAAGCTCAAGGCCTGAGCTAAACTTGGCTCATTACCGTCATTAGTCTTTGCATAAAGGTGAACCCATGAGTTCGACCAACACATCCAAGCTCGACCGCATCCTCGCCGACGCCCAGCGCGACCGCGAGATGGGCTATCGCGACAAGGCCCTGAAGATGTACCCGCACGTCTGTGGGCGCTGCGCCCGCGAATTCTCCGGCAAGCGCCTGAGCGAGCTGACCGTGCACCACCGCGACCACAACCACGACAACAACCCGCAGGACGGTTCCAACTGGGAACTGCTGTGCCTGTACTGCCACGACAACGAACACTCGCGCTACACCGACCAGCAGTACTTCGGCGAGGGCTCCCTGAGCACGCCGAAAGTCGCCAAGGCCACCCACAACCCCTTCGCCGCGCTGGCGGGGTTGATGAAGAAAGACGACGAGTAACCTTCGCTCTCTCCGGTTCGACAGGACCGGCCTCTCGCGGGCAAGCCGCGCTCCTGCAGACGCTGATCCTGCAGGAGCGCGGCTTGCCCGCGATGCGTTTGCCGGATCCAACCGCCGGCCGACAATCCCCGTATAATCGCGGTTTTTCTCGAAGGCACCCCGCTCGTGGCAAACAAAAGGTACAGCTGCATTGGTTTGTATAACCCCAAGTCACCGGAGAACGTCGGTTCGGTGATGCGCGCCGCCGGCTGCTATGGCGTCGCGTCGGTGTTCTACACCGGCAAGCGCTATGAACGGGCCCGCGACTTCGTCACCGACACCAAGAAGGTCCACCAGGACATTCCGCTGATCGGCATCGACGACCTGAAGAAGATCCTGCCCCTGGGCTGCGTGCCGGTGGCGGTGGAACTGGTGGAAGGCGCCCGCTCGCTGCCGGAGTACACCCACCCGGATCGCGCGTTGTACATCTTCGGCCCGGAAGACGGCTCCCTGGACAAGGACATCCGCGACTGGTGCGAAGACGTGGTCTACATCCCGACCACCGGTTGCATGAACCTCGCCGCCACCGTCAACGTGGTGCTCTACGACCGCCTGGCCAAGGGCAACAACACCCGCTCCGGTCCTAAGTTTTAAGCGCTGTTCCGAGCGCTGTTCCGAGTCCGCAGCCCATCCGATGGAACAAGCGACACGCCAGCGCAGTCAGCTTTATATCCATCCCCCCTGGAGACAGATCATGAGCGACAGCAAACAACTGGAAGCTATTGCAACCACTCCCTTGCAGAGCCCGCCGGAGCAGAACGTACAGGGCTGGGAGCGCATCGGCTCGCTGGCCGGCGGCGTGGCGATGGTCGGCAAGGGCCTGCGCCGTGGCGGTGTGTTCGGCCTGATCCAGGTGGCCATCGGCGGGGTCGCCCTGGCCCGCGGCATCACCGGCCACAGCTCGGCGAAAAGCCTGCTGGAGAAAAGCCGCCAGGACATGCAGAACGTGCGGGCGAAGATCGAGCGCGCCGGCGCGGAACTGAAAACCCTCAAGGCCAATGCCGAGGCGGCGAAGCGTACCGCGACAGGCAAGGATTCGCTGAAATCGCCCAAGGCCGGGGTCTGATAGTCGGACGCGAAACTCGTGTTGAATGACAGGACGCTATCGCGAGCAATCGAGCGTCGACCGGCTGCTCCTACAGGTCTTGTGGAGTCCTGAGGTCGGCGCTCGATTGCTCGCGATGACCGCAAAGCGATCGATTCCACTAGCGCAACAAATCGCTGTCGAGCACCTTCGACGAGCCGTCCAGCACCGTCTCGCTGAGCTGGATAAACTCCTTGGTGCTGACGCGCTCCAGACGCATCACCGCCCGGGTCACGTCATCCAGCGAACGCTTGTTGCGGGTCTTCAGGCGGATCTCCCGATCCAGTTCCTGCAACAGCAGCACGGCCCTGGCCACCACCGGCGCGTCCACCTGCTCGCCGCGCAGGCTGCCGACGCCCTGGCCGCTCTTGGCCAACCGAGCCTCCAGGGCCTGATAACGCTCGTCGCTCATGCCGCCGGCGCGACGCATCAATTCGATGGCGTAGTACTCCGCCAGCCCCTCGCCGATCCAGTCACTGCGCTCGCTGTCGTTGATCCGCGCAAAGGCCTGGATCACCTCGCGCAGCAGCGGGCTGGTGCCGCTCTCGCTGACCAGCGGCAGGCGGCTGTGCAAGAACAGCGAATCGTGCCCGGCCAGGCTGCCGCGCCACATCGGGTCGGCCGCGCCGACGATCAGCAACTTGTTGGGATGACGGGGAAAGGTCGCCTGGATCTGCGGCCAGACAAAGGTCAGCAGGGTCAGCACATCCATGCGCCGCATGCCCTGCCCTTGCGGCGAGGCCACCGTGACTTCGGTTTCCCCCAGCCGGGTGCGGCGACTGCCCAGGGCGCCGGCCAGCATCCAGCCGGTGGGGCGGTCGAACAGGCGCGCGGGGTTATCGATACGGAAGCGGTTCTTGCCGATCCGCGGCCAGGCGGTTTCCACGCTTTTCCAGCCCGTGGGCAACTCGAACTCCAGGCGCGACACCAGCTCGATGCCGTCCTGCTGGTCGAGCTTCGCCGCCGGTACCAGCGTATCGCCGCGCAACAAGGCCCAGTGCGGGGTCATGCGGCTGTCGAAGCTGTCTTTCTTCAGGCTGTGGCTGATCCGCACCCGGTAGCTCAGGCTGGCCTTGCCGCTGGCCGGACGCCACACGCCACGCTGTGCCGCGGAGGCCTTGGCTGTGCCGGGCTGCCATTGGCCATCGGCCTTGAAGTCGCTGTAGTCACCATGGGTGCCCAGGTAGAAATCCAGGCTGCGCACCGCCGCGCCGTCCGCCAGGGTCAGGCGCACTTCCGCCTGGTCGCTCTGCGGCAACAGACGCACGTGGTAATCCAGATCGACTTTTTTCGCCGCCCACCCCGGCGCACTGAGCACCAGCAGCCAGCCGGCCAGCGCCAGCCTTGCCCCCACAGCCATACACACTCCTTCGTGAAACAACCTTGAACGCGAGCGCGGCGTACCTTCAGCCGGCGCGGAAAATCAGATGATCTTCCCAGTCTTCTTCGGCCACGCTGCCTTCGGCGAGCATGCGTCCGGATTGGGAAATGCGCTCGTGGTGCACCGCATCGCGGTCACCGCACACCAGATGGTGCCAGAGCGGCAGGTCCTTGCCCTCGCTGACCAGGCGATAACCGCAAGTCGGCGGCAGCCATTTGAACTCATCGGCCTTGCCCGGGGTGAGCTGGATGCAGTCCGGCACCGAGGCGCGGCGGTTGGCGTAGTCGCTGCACTGGCAGGTCTTCAGGTCCAGCAGTTTGCAGGCGATGCGGGTGTAGTAGACGCTGTTGTCTTCTTCATCCTCGAGCTTCTGCAGGCAGCACAGGCCACAGCCATCGCACAACGACTCCCACTCCTCCTGATCGAGTTGTTCGAGGGTTTTGCGGATCCAGAAGGGTTCAACTTTGGCGGCCATGGCTCAGGTAATCGGTATCGGACAGGGAAAAGGCCGCCAGTCTAGTGCCCAAGGCCCCGCGGGCCAAGCGCTGGCGACTGTCGGTAAGGCACTACTTGTCAGGCCGCATGCGGCGCAGTAGCTTTGCCTGTCGCAAAACCCTATATCCGCGTGCCATTAACGCTCGACCGCGTCGCACCGGTGAACCGCCCCAGGGTCAGGAAAAAACCCCATTGCTCAGTTCAACTGCGCTCGCCGGTTTATCCACATTTCATTCTCAAACGTAGCCAGGAATCTCTGTCATGAGCGCCAATCCCCGCGTTGCCGAGTACGCCATCCATCCGCAGTTCACCGATCGCTGGTCGCCGCGCGCCTTCACCGGCGAAGCCATCCCCGAGGAAACCCTGCTGAGCTTCTTCGAAGCCGCGCGCTGGGCACCGTCGGCCTACAACTCGCAGCCGTGGCGCTTCCTCTATGCGCGCCGCGACACGCCGAACTGGGAACGTTTCCTCGGCCTGCTCAACGAGTTCAACCGTGGCTGGGCGCAGCACGCTTCGGCGCTGGTGATCGTGATCTCGAAAACCACCTTCACCGCGCCTGGCGCCAGCGAAGAAACCCCGGCCCTATGGCACACCTTCGACACCGGTTCGGCCTGGGGCCACCTGGCGCTGCAAGCCAGCATCAGCGGCTGGCACACCCACGGCATGGCCGGGTTCGACCAGGAACTGACCCGCAAGGAGCTGAAAATTCCAGAAGGTTATGCCCTGCATGCCGCCGTGGCCGTCGGCAAACTGGGCGACAAGGCGAGCCTCGCCGAGTACCTGCAGGCCCGCGAAGAGCCAAGCCCGCGTCGCCCACTGAGCGAAACCGTGGCCGAAGGCGACTTCAGCCTGTAAGCCTGGTGCAATCCCTGTAGCCGCTGCCGCAGGCTGCGATAAGTCCGAAGGACTTCAGCGATCTTCAGATCCTGCGCCCACGCTGTGGGGGCGATCGCAGCCTTCGGCAGCGGCTACAGAGTTCGTGATCCCCCCTCAGTAACCTCGGGCGAAATCCACTTCGCCACGCAACGCCGCGTCGGCCTGATAGGCCCGCAGGTTGTCGATGAACAACTGCGCCATCAGGGTCGGTGAAGTCGGCGCCGAGCTGTGGCCGGTCAGCAGCAGGCCCCAGGCGGTCCAGAACGGATGGCGCTGCGGCAGCGGTTCCTGGCGGCAGACATCGATCACCGCCCCCGCCAGATGCCCTTCCTTCAAGGCCGCCACCAGATCCGCATCGACCACCGCGACACCACGGCCGGTGTTGATGAACAGGCCGGTCGGCTTGAACTGCTTGAACAGCGCCGCGTCGTACAGGTCATGGGTGTGCGGGGTGTTGGGCAGCAGGTTGACCACATAATCCACCTCGCCCACCAGACGTCCCAGATCCGCCAAGGCCGCTACTTCGATAAACGGTGCCTGTTCCCGGGCTTCGCTGGCGATGCCATACAGCTCGACCCCGAATGGCAGCAGGAACTGCGCCACGCTCTGGCCGATATCGCCCGCGCCGACGATCAGCACCTTGCGTCCGGCCAGGCTCTGGCCCGTGCGGTTATCCCACTTGCGCTCGACCTGGCTGACCAGGCGCGCCAGGACTTCGCGCTCGTGGCCGAGCATGTAGGTGAGCACGTATTCGGCCATGACCTGGCCGAAGATCCCCACGGCACGGGTCAGCCGGTAATGCCGCGGCAGGCCGTCGGCGAGCAGCGGCGTGATGCCGGCCCAGGTCGATTGCAGCCACTGTGGCTGGTGGCCCTGGCGCAACAGGGTGGCCAGCAGGTCCGGCTGGCCGAGCCAGACCGGGCAGTCCGCGGCCAGCTTCGACAATTCGGCGGAATCACCGCTGGTGAGCACTTCCAGGTCAGGTGCCAGCTGACGCAACAAACGGGCATAAATAGCGTGATCGTGTTCGGCAATCAGAACGCGCATGGTTCAAACCTTACAAAACGGTGCAGGCGGCCGCCGACGGAGTATCGCTCCATCGATCGCGGCAGCCGCCAGATATAGTCAGTTCCATTTTCAACGATGCCCCGGACAGGGCATCTACAGGTGTCTGTCAGACCGGATCATTACGGCGCAACAGCTCTTCGGGCAAGTGCTCGATGTACTCGTCCTCGGCCGGTGGCATCTGCAGGTGGTAACCCTGCTTGTCGAGGTTCTCCAGCACCTGGTGAATGTCCTCGCGCGACAGCTTGCGCTCCGGGGTCAGCACCAGGTCGAAGGCGTGCTGCGGCTTGCCGAACGCCAGCAGCAGGTTTTCCGGCACGCGCTCCAGGGCATCGCTCTTGAGCACGTAGAGGTACATCTCGTTCTTGCGCGGGCTTTTGTAGATGGAGCAGATTCGTTTCATGGCTGTTCTCCGGCGGTGGCCAGGCTGTCGAGCAGCGCCTGGCCCATCAATTCGCGGCGCCAGCCACGCAGCGAATCGGGCAATTGGTAGGGTCCGTTGGGGAAGCCGCTCTTGAGCAGGCTTTCCAGGGTTTTCTTGCGCAGCATCAGTTCCGGGGCGATGCCCAGGCGCTCGGCTTCGGCCTGGCCCACGGCGCGCAGGCGCTTGAGCAGGGTCGAGGCTTCCATCGGCAACGGCTCGGGGACGGCCGGCGGCCACTGGTCGGGGCCGACGCTGGCGGCACGCTTGATCAGGCCCAGCAGGAACTCGCCGTCCTGACGCACGGTGCGCGGGTGCATGTCTTCGATTTTTGCCAGGGCGCCGAGGCTGTCCGGCTGGCTCTTGGCCAACGGCCACAGCGAGTGTTCGCGCACGATCCGGTTGCGCGGCAGATCCCGTGCCCGTGCCTCGCGCTCGCGCCAGGCGCAGAGTTCACGCAGGACTGCCAGCTGCGCGCGGGACAGTTTCCAGGCCAGCTTGGCCTCGCGGTAGACCTCGTAGGGATCGACTTCGCGGCGCAGGTTGGCCACCAGCTCGGCGCCGTCTTCCAGCACCCAGTTGTATTTGTCCTCGGACAGTTTCGGCCGCAGCTGGGTGAAAACCTCGGCCAGGTGCACGGCGTCTTCGGCGGCGTAGCTGACCTGGGTTTCCGACAGCGGACGCTGCAGCCAGTCGGAACGGGTCTCGCCCTTGGGCAGCTCGATACCCAGCACTTCCTGGACCAGTCGCGAGTAGCCCATGGAGAAACCCAGGTTCAGGTAGGCAGCCGCCAGTTGCGTGTCGAACAACGGCGCCGGCAGGCTGCCGGTCAGGCGCAGCAGGACTTCGAGGTCCTCGCTGCAGGCGTGCACCACCTTGACCACCGCGCTGTTCTCCAGCAAGGCCGCCAGCGGCTGCCAGTCGTCGATGGTCAAGGGGTCGATGAGGTAAGCGCGCTGGCCATCGCCGACCTGCAACAGGCCGGCGATCGGATAGAAGGTGTCGACCCGCATGAATTCGGTGTCGAGGGCGACGAATGGCAGCTTCTGCCACTCGGTGCAGAATTGACCGAGGCTATCGTTGTCGCGAATCCAGTGAATATCGATGGCCACACGGCTCTCCCTTGAAGAATGGCGCGCAGTATATATCGCCCTCGGCGATTTCTGAGCATTCACTCGACAAGAGCCTGCGCGAAATCGGCGCCTGGCCACAAGAATAGTCCGCACCCCGTCGGCTAACCCTGTTTGCGCAGTACATAAACCCGCCAGGCGGCACAGCCGGGAATGAAATCCTGGTGGCTGAGCACTTCGAACCCCGCGCCCTTGAATTCGGCCTCGACCCGCGCCCGACTGGTCTGCCCCCATGGCTCAGGCTGCAGCTGCTGGGTGTGGCTGCCCAGCAGCCGGTCCTGCAGCCCCTTGAGGCGACTGTCGATGCGTACCGCGAGGATCACCGCGTCGCGACTGACCCGGTGAAACTCGTCCAGCAATGCCAGGCGCGCCTCGCTGCTGGCGACATGGGGGAACAGTTGCAGGCAGACGATGCAGTCCACCGCGTTGGCCGACAGGCCAATGCTGAACGACGAACTCTGGAAGGTCCTGACCCGCCTGAGCAGGCTGGCCGGGTGGTGGGTCTGGGCGTGGTTGAGCATGTCCTGGGACGGGTCCGCCGCCAGGATCACCCGATTACTGTGCTCACCCAGCACCGGCCAGAAACGCCCCGCGCCACAGGCCAGGTCGAGAATCAGACCCGGTTCGCCCGCCACCTTCAGCGCGCGGCGAACCAGCCACTCATCGCGCCACAGCGACAGGCGCCGCCCCAGCCCGAGCGGACGCTCGTCGCCACAGACGCGCGCGTGCGCCTGGTCATAGCGCCTGGCGAACTCAAGCTCGAGGGGGGATGGAGGGTGCGCGGACATGGATCTGCTGGCTCTTGTAAGTCTTGGATGAAAAACAGGTTACCGCCCCGATCGTGAAAAAAAGGTCGAACGCCGATCAAGGCTTCATTGCCGCGCCAGCACGCCGTCGACCACGCTGCCCCGGCAACCGGCGAACAGGTCCAGGTCAGGCTTGTAGACCTGGCTGTCGACCTCCAGCAGACCGAGCATCGAGTGGAACAGGTTGTCCTGGCTCAGCGGCTTTTCCCGGCTCAGTTGCAGGCAATGGGTGTCCACCGAGAACGCCTTCTGATAGCTGTCCGAGAACCAGGCCAGCATCGCCACGTGTTTCTGCTGCGACGGCGCGAGCATGTAGGGCGTGCCATGCAGGAACAGGTTGTATTCGCCCAGGGACTCGCCGTGGTCCGACAGATAGAGCATGGCGGTATCGACCTTGTCCTGGTTGCTGCGCAGCAGGTCGATCAGGGTCGACAGCACGTGGTCGGTGTACAGCAGCGTATTGTCGTAGCCGTTGACGATGCTCTCGCGGCTGCAATTGTTCAGGGCATTGCTCTGGCACACCGGGGTAAAGCGCTCGTACTCCTTGGGGTAGCGCTTGAAGTATTCCGGCCCGTGGCTGCCCATCTGGTGCAGGACCAGCACGGTGTCCTTGTCCAGGGTATCGATGAAATGCTGCAGGCCCTGGAGCAGGATCTCGTCGCGGCATTCGCTGTTGGCACAGAACGCCGGATCCTTGAGGTTGCTGACGTCGTCGAGGGTCACCCGGTCGCAGGTGCCCTTGCAGCCGGACTGGTTGTCCCGCCAGATCACCTCGAGCCCGGCGCGCTTGAGCACGTCCAGCAGCCCTTCCTCGTTCTTCGCCTTGCTGGCGTCGTAGTTCTTGCGTCCCATGTTGGAGAACATGCAGGGCACCGAGACCGCGGTCTCGGTGCCACAGGACGACACGTCGGTGAAAGCGATCAGGCCGTTTTCCTGGCTGAGTTTCGGCGTGGTGTCGCGCTCGTAGCCCAGCACGCCGAAATTCTCGGCCCGGGCACTTTCGCCGACCACCAGCACCGTCAGCGACTTGCGCGCATGACCCTGCCAGGTCGGGTTGCGCTGGGCGTCCTCGCCGATCTTGACGAAGGGCTGGCGCGCCGAGACCACTTGCTCACGCAGGTAGCCGATGGAAGCGCCCACGTAGTTGCTCGGCACTATCATCAGGCGCAATTCATGGTGATTGCGAAACAGCGAGGCCAGCCCCTGATAGTTGGCCAGGGCTACCCCGCCGATGGCCGCTGCACAAATAACGGAAACCAGCAACTTGCTCAATAACTCGCGGTGCCAGCGACGATAATTAATCGGGGTCTTGAACAATAACCAGGAAGGCAACACACCCAGGAACAGAATATAACCAAGCAACTTCAGCGAGAGTAAGCCTTGCACTTCCGTTGCATTGGTTTCGGCGAAATTGCGAAACATTCCGGCATCTATCAACACTCCGTACTGGCTCATGAAATAAGCCACGCCGGCGCTGACCATAAACAATAGAACCAGCACCGGCTTAAGTACCCGGCGGAACGCCAGCAAGGTCAGGACTATGTTGAAGGCACAGAAGATCATCACCCCGAAAGCCACGCGCATGGCGATGCCGCGGCCGTCCGAGGCGGTAATGCTAAACAGGTGCTGCCAGAGCACAAAGTTGCAGCCCAGTAATAAAAAGGCGCTGGCAATCAGCGTCACCCATTCGGGACGCAGGGGTTTAATGTTTAGCATGACAATCGGCTTGTTCCTTGAAAGAAGTGCGTCGCCGACAAGCCAGTTATTCAATGACTGTCCACGGCAGCACGAACTTTAGGTAGCCGACCATCAACGTTTCGTGAAAAAGAAGCCAACAAATAGTTGGCATGGCCCTTTGCCAAAACTTTTTCGGCGAAAACACTCCGCAACGCACTGGCAAGCGATGCGCCTTGCCTCGCTCGGGTCCGGCGCAAATAATGAGCCGCCCTCGGCCATTCCCCTCGTCATCAAGGATCGACCGCATGAAAGCACGCCTTCTGCTCTGCTCGCTGCTGACCCTCAGCGCCCCGGCATTTGCCGCACCAGACGCCTCGCACCTGGATCAGGTCATCGAGCGCGGCCACCTGAACGTCTGCACCACCGGCGACTACAAGCCCTACACCTACCTGCGCGCGGACGGTGCCTACGAAGGCATCGATATCTCGATGGCGCAGTCCCTGGCGCAAAGCCTGGGGGTCGAGGTGAAGTGGGTGAAGACCACCTGGAAAACCCTGATGCCGGACTTCCTGGCGAACCAGTGCGACATCGCCGTGGGCGGCATTTCCGTGTCCCTGGAGCGGCAGAAGAAAGCCTTCTTCAGCGACACCCTGGGCGTCGACGGGAAAATCCCCCTGGTGCGTTGCGCCGACAAGCAGCGCTACCAGACCGTCGAACAGATCAACCAGCCTTCGGTGCGCCTGATCGAGCCGCCGGGAGGCACCAACGAAGTCTTCGCCCGGGCCCGCCTGCCCAAGGCCAACCTGACCCTGTTTCCTGACAACGTGACCATCTTCGAGCAACTGCTACAGAACAAGGCCGACGTGATGATCACCGACGCTTCCGAAGCGCGCTTCCAGCAGAAGCTCAAGCCAGGGCTGTGCGCGGTGAACCCCGAGCAGTACCTGCAATACAGTGAAAAAGCCTTCCTCCTGCCACGGGACGACGTCGCCTGGAAAAGCTACGTCGACCAGTGGCTGCACCTGAGCAAGGCCACCGGCTTCTACACCGGCGTGGTCAATCAGTGGCTGGCGGCGCCCACGCCCTGAGTCGTCAGCAGCTCGCGAAAAGCCTGGCACGCGGCGCTGCGATAGGCGCCCTTGCGCCCCAACAGCGCCACGCTACGGGGCGCCAGGGCCGGTTGCAGGATCACCGGGCGCAGGCCCGGCTGCTCCTGGGTAATGGCCAGCGGCAGGATGGTCGCCAATTGCCCACGGCGGACGATTTCGACAATGGCGCCGATGGAGTTGGCTTCGATGGCGATGCGCGGCGTGATGCCCTGCTCGCGGCAATAACGATCGATATGCTGGCGGGTGGCGAAATCGCCGCTGAGCAACACCAGCGGCTGCCGTTCCAGCTCGGCTGCCGTCAGCTGCCGCGGTAGCTCGGGCTGCTGCTCGCGGCTGACCATCAGGCTCAGGCTCTCCTCGAACAGCAACTGGCTGTCGATGTCCGGCAGGTGCTGCCCGGCAAAGGCGATGCCCAGGTCCAGGCGGTCTTCGGCCAGGGCCGCTTCCAGCCGGTCCTGGGTCATTTCTTCGAGGCTCAGGGCAACCCCCGGATAACGCTGGTTGAAACGGGTCAGCAGCGGCCCCGCCAGGTACGTGATGAAGGTCGGGGTCATGCCCAGGCGCAATGAGCCACGCCGCAGATCCTGCACGTCATGCATGGCCCGTTTGGCCGCCTCCAGGTCCTGCAGGGCCAGCCGCGCATAACGCACATAGGCCTCGCCGGCGTCGGTCAGGCGCACGGTGCGCCCCGAGCGGTCGAACAGCGGCGCGCCGAGGC
Organism: Pseudomonas sp. GW460-12-10-14-TSB1; assembly: GCF_017349775.1. Taxonomy (NCBI): domain Bacteria; kingdom Pseudomonadati; phylum Pseudomonadota; class Gammaproteobacteria; order Pseudomonadales; family Pseudomonadaceae; genus Pseudomonas; species Pseudomonas sp. GW460-12-10-14-TSB1. Next base: position 59,277 of record NZ_JACNAC010000032.1, on the reverse strand, counting down.
TGTCCTCCAGTTGCTTGATCTGTTGCGACAGCGTCGGCTGGGACACATGCAAGGCTTCGGCGGCGCGGGTGAAGTTGCAGTGCTCGGCGACAGCCAGCAGGTAACGGATATGGCGTAGCAGCATGCTGAGCTTCCAACTATAGGCAGTACTTATGGCAAGCATAACAAGCCGGTCTTGGACGCTATAGCTTAAATTTTCCATCCTTGCGCCATCAGCGATGCAAGGAGAACCACCATGCAGCACATCATCGACGGCTTCCTCAAGTTCCAGCGCGAAGCCTTTCCGAAACGCAGCGAGCTGTTCAAGCAGCTGGCCACCACCCAGAGCCCCAGCACCCTGTTCGTCACCTGCTCCGACAGCCGGGTGGTGCCGGAACTGCTGACCCAGCAGGAGCCGGGCGATCTGTTCGTGATCCGCAACGCCGGCAATATCGTGCCCTCATACGGCCCGGAACCCGGCGGCGTGTCGGCCACGGTGGAGTACGCAGTGGCCGTGCTCGGGGTCAGCGACATCGTGATCTGCGGGCATTCGGACTGCGGCGCCATGACCGCCATTTCCACCTGCAAATGCCTGGACCACCTGCCGGCCGTGGCCAACTGGCTGCGCCATGCCGAGTCGGCCAGGGTGGTCAATGCCGCCCGCAGCCATGTCTCGCACGAAGCCTGCCTGGATGCCCTGGTGCGGGAAAACGTGATCGCCCAGTTGGCTAACCTGAAGACGCATCCCGCGGTCGCCCTGGCCCTGGAACAGGGTCGGCTGAACCTGCACGGCTGGGTCTACGACATCGCCAGCGGCGACATTGCCGCGCTGGACGGCCCGAGCCAGGGCTTCGTGTCCCTGGCCGAACACCCCGACACCTGCGCCTTGGTCGGCAAACCGCGACACGCGGCTTGAGCGCTGCCTTTCTTAACAGCTCCTTTTCCACAAACCTTTTCAACAACCCTTTCATCATCCGCAAAGAGGAACTCGACATGCTGCAATCCCAATTCGCCCAAGCCCCGCGCCTGGCCCTGGCCGACACCATCATCGATGCCAAGGCGCGCAAGAACCTGTCGTGGCAACAACTCACCGACGGCACCGGCCTGAGCCTGGCCTTCGTCACCGCCGCCCTGCTCGGCCAGCATGCCTTGCCGGCCGCTGCCGCCGACCTGGTCTGCAGCAAGCTCGACCTGGACCAGGACGCCAGCCGCCTGCTGCAAAGCATTCCGTCGCGCGGCAGCATCCCCGGCGGCATCCCCACCGACCCGACTGTGTACCGTTTCTATGAAATGCTCCAGGTCTACGGTTCGACCCTCAAGGCGCTGGTCCACGAGCAGTTCGGCGACGGCATCATCAGCGCCATCAACTTCAAGCTCGACATCAAGAAAGTCGAAGACCCGGAAGGCGGTTCCCGCGCGGTGATCACCCTGGATGGCAAGTACCTGCCGACCAAGCCGTTCTGATCGCCCCTGTGGCCGCTGCCTTCGGTAGCGGCCACAGGTGTTATTTAATTTTTAGATAGTCCTGCAAACTTTCTGATTTGCCCCGGCCACGTCCCTCCCCGCCTAATCAGCGCCTGATTTCTTCAAGGCCTGATCATGGAAAACGTTCGCGCAACAACCCGCCCCGCCTTCTGGCTGATGCTCAGCGTGATTCTGGTGGCCTTGAACCTGCGGCCGTCGATGGCCGCCGTCGGCCCTTTGCTGTCCGGCATTCGTGGCGATATCGCCCTGAGCTTCAGCGACGCCGCGCTGCTGACCATGCTGCCAGTCATGGCCATGGGTCTGGCGATGTTCTTCGGCGTGCGCATAGGCCAGCGCCTGGGCGAGCACCGCAGCGTGGTGATTTCGCTGCTGGTCATTGGCCTGGCCACCCTGTCGCGGCTGTTCCTCGATTCGGCCGCCGAGCTGATCCTCAGCGCCGTGCTCGCCGGCCTCGGCATCGCCCTGATCCAGGCGCTGATGCCGGCGCTGATCAAGTCGCGTTTTCCCGACAATGTCTCGCTGTTCATGGGCCTGTACGTCACCTCGATCATGGGCGGCGCGGCAGTCGCGGCGTCGTTCGCCCCGCTGGTGATGAGCCGCACCGGCAGCTGGCGGCTGGGCCTGGCGATCTGGGCGGCGCTGGCGGTCCTGGCGCTGCTGTTCTGGTATGCACAACGGGCGGCCACGCCGAAACTGCCGGGCGCCGCGCTTCACCACGAATCCTTCGCCGGCAACCGCCGCGCCTGGTTGCTGGCAATCTTCTTCGGCCTGGGCACGGCGTCCTACACCTGTGTCCTGGCGTGGCTGGCCCCCTACTACGTGGAGCAGGGGTGGAGTGAACAGAACGCCGGTCTGCTGCTGGGGTTTCTCACCGCCATGGAGGTGGTCTCGGGCCTGGTGACGCCGGCCATCGCCAACCGTAGCCAGGACCGCCGCCTAGTGCTGGTGGCGCTGCTGGTGCTGATCATCGCCGGCTTCTGCGGGCTGATCCTCAGCCCGCAGCACCTGAGCCTGCTCTGGCCATGCCTGCTCGGCCTGGGTATTGGCGGGTTGTTTCCCATGAGCCTGATCCTGTCCCTCGACCACCTGGACAATCCGCGGCGCGCCGGTGGCCTGACGGCCTTCGTGCAAGGCATCGGCTACCTGATCGCCGGCCTGTCGCCGCTGCTCGCCGGGATCATCCGCGACCGCCTGGGCAGTTTCGAGTGGGCCTGGTGGTCGCTGACCGCGGTCATGGCGCTGATGATCCTGATGGTCCTGCGCTTCGATCCGCGGCATTACCACCGCCACTTCCAATGACCCGGGGAACGCACCGATGAAACCCGCCAGCTTCCTTAATGCTCATCTCGGCATGCTGCTGTGGGCGGCGCTGATCGCCGCCTCGTTCTTCGCCGCTGCCCAGGTCAGCCAGGCCGTCGACCCGCTCCTGCTGACCGGCCTGCGCCTGCTGTTGTCGGCCCTGATGTTCGTGCCGTCGCTGTGGCTCAACGGCGCATTCCGGATCACCCGCGCCGGGCTGCGGGCGCATGCCGTGCTGGGCCTGTTGCTGGCGGTGTACTTCGCTTCGCTGTTCGAGGCGCTGCGGCATACCTCGGCGGTCAACACCGGCATCCTGTTTGCCCTGGTGCCGCTGCTGACCCTGTTGTTCGAGGGCGTTCTGCTGAGCGGCAGCCCAGCGAAAAACCGCCTGTTGCCGATGCTGCTGGCGGCCGCCGGGGCCATGCTGCTGACCTTCAGGGGCGGCGGCGCCGAGGGCATGCCGTCGCTCTACGCGGTCGGCGTGTACGGGGTCGGTTGCCTGGCCATGGCCTGCTATTCGCCACTGAGCCAACGGCTGAAAGCCACCAGCCTGAAAGATCGCAGCCCGGCCGCCATGACCTTCTGGAACATGCTGTTCGGCGCGCTGTTCCTGTTCGCCTTCTGCCTGCCCGGCGGTGGTTGGCGCAGCGCCGTCCTGCTCACTTTCAACGACGGCCTGTGGCTGCTGTACCTGGCCTTGTTCGCCACCCTGGCGACCTTCTGGCTGCTGCACCGGGCCATCGGGGTGATCGCGCCGGCCACGGTCATTTCCTACATCTACCTGAGCACCCTGTTCATCACCCTCTTCCATTGGTTCGGGCTGGGCCGGCAACCCTTGCCGAGCGAGCTGCTCGGCGCGCTGCTGGTGGGCCTGGGCATGCTCGCGCTGATCCTCGGCAGCCGCCGGCCAGTCCCCGTGCCCGGCTGAACCACTAGGCACAGGGACAAGCCGCCAAGCGCTGCGCCACACTGCGCAGGTCGTGTTATCGGAATTAATTGTCCCCTCGTTATCCGTGAAACCCCGGGGCAAGGATTCAATTAGGACGATCGTTCCGTTAGCATCAGGCGAGTTTGCGCACGACCGCGCGAGGTGCTTAACGAGACGGAACTGATGCTGAACAGTAACTTGCTTAGAAAGCTCGACATGCAGGACCTGATGGTGTTCGTCGCCGTGTACGAGCAAAGCAGTGTGACCGGGGTATCGGAAACCCTGTGTGTCAGTCAGTCGACCGTCAGTTACTGCCTGAAGAAACTGCGCACCGGCTTCGAGGACGAGTTGTTCATCAACACCCGCACCGGCATGCGTCCGACCTACAAAGCCACCACCATGTACAGCCACGTGCTGAAGGTTCTCGAGAGCATCAACCTGTGCCACTCCGGGGTCCAGGCCTTCGACCCGACCCGCCAGGCCGTCACCTTCAACGTCTGCGCGCCGGAATATTTCGAACTGCTGATCCTGCCTCGCCTGCTCAAGGGCTTCGACTTCGCCGACCTGCCGGTGTCGGTCAATGTGCACAAGCTGGAAACCGATATCCCCGCCGATGAACTGCGCGACGGCAGCCTGGACCTGGTGATCTGCTTCGGCCCGAACTTTCACCACAACCACCCGGACCTCAAGTCGCAGATGCTGCTCGAGGATGATCTGGTGTGTGTCTTCGACAAGCGCGCGACGCCGCCGCTGGAACCGCGTTTCAGCCTGCAGTCGTTCGTCGAGCGCCGGCATGTCTACCCCACACCCTGGACCTCGACCACCAACATGGTCGACGGCTGGCTGGCCCGCCAGGCCCACCGGCGGCAGATCGTCGCGCGCTCCAACAGCTACAGCGCGGCGCTGAAGATGATCACCGGTACCGACTTCATCCTGACCCTGCCGCGGCGCATCCAAGCGCTGCTGACCAACGACGCGGTGTTCAGCCATTGCGAAGCGCCCAACGGCCTGCCGGGTTTTACCCTGGACATGCAATGGAGCGCGCACACCGACCAGGACAGCGCCAACACCTGGTTCCGCGAGCAGGTGGTCAAGGTCTGCGCGCAGCAGGGCCTATTGTAGGTTCAGGCTCTGCCGCATTCCGGCTCAGTGACCGATGCTGAGCTTGCCGTAGGACTCACGGTCGATATCCAGGATCTCCACCGCCAGTTGCAACTCGACGCCGGCCGGCCATTCGCACAGCTCCTGCAGCACCGCCAGCAGGCTTTGCGAAAGCTGCTTCTTGATTTCCGGCGAACGCCCGCTGAGCAACGACAGCTTCACATGCACGAACCCCCGCTCGCCGAGGCCGGTGCCGACGCGAAACGTCTCGACCTTGCGCGCGCGGCTCTTGATGTCGTATTCAGCGAACTGCCCGGACGCCACCAACGCGTGGTTGAACCGCAGCAAAGCCTTGTCGGCATCCAGTTGCGGCAGGTTGGCGGTGTATTCCATATGCAGATGAGGCATGGCAGAGCTCCCTGAAAGGTGAGGAAAAAGGTGCTCCATACTACACGCCCCGCAACCGCCTGCCTGAATCCTCTACCAAGGGATAAGCCGCTCAATGGGCCTTGGGCGGCGCCACGTCGCGGTCGCTCATGAAGGCCTCCAGCCGCGAGCGCAGCCAGCGCTCGGCCGGGTCGGTATCGACATGGCTGAGCCAGACCATGGACAGGTCCAGGGTCGGGGTCTTGAACGGGAACGGCTCCTGGAACAACTGCCCCGACGCGGCCATGGCCGCCGCCGCGTAGTCCGGCAGGCTGGCGATCATGTCGGTCCCCGCCAGCAACGCCGGCAGCGCACTGTATTGCGGCACCGACAACACCACCTGGCGCTGCCGGCCGATCTCGGCCAGCCACTCATCGGCGAAGCCGCTGACATTGGCCGTGTGCGACACCAGCACATGCGGGCGGGAGCAGTATTCGTCGAGGGTCAGCGGCGTATCGCTGGCATCGGCGCGCAGCACGCTGGGCTGGATATGCCGCAGCAGCTTGCGCTTGGCGTTGGCCGGCAGCCCACGGGTCTGGCTGATGCCCACGGTGATGTCGCCGGCGGCCAGCAGGTCCGGGATCCGCCAGTAGTCCGCGTGCTGCACCACGAACACCACCTTCGGCGCTTCCTGGCGCAAGGTCCGCAACAGCGGCGGCAACAGGCCGAACTCGACGTCGTCGGACAGGCCGATGCGAAAGGTCATGGTGCTGCTGGCGGGATCGAAGTCGTGGGTCAGGCTCAAGGCCGAGGACAAGGCATCCAGCGCCGGCGAAAGGTGCTGGATCAGCTCCTCGGCGCGGGCGGTCGGCTCCATCCGGTGGCCCACGCGAATGAACAGCGGATCGTTGAAGATCGCGCGCAGGCGATTGAGCGCCGAGCTGATGGTCGGCTGGCCGAGAAACAGCTTCTCCGCCGCCCGGGTCACATTGCGCTCGAGCATCAGGGTTTCGAACACCACCATCAGGTTGATATCGGCCTTGCGCAGTTCGTTGCGATTCATCCGCGTGCTCCATCCCCAGGTCGGAGCCCAGTGTAGAAAGGCCCCGCAACGGCGTCTATCGCCATCGAAGGGCCTTAGTTCAAGCCGGAATGACTCAGGGGAAGGTAAAGGTGAACTCCGCCGCGCCATCGGCATCACCGACCTTGAGCTCGGCATCGCTGCCGGTGCGGATGTAGCCGGCCCGCAGCGGGATGATCGCGCTGTCGCCCACCCGTTGCATGTCGTAGAGGGTGCCGTCGTACTTGACCCGCTGCTGATTCAGATCGTTGATCATGATGATGCCGAAGCCCTTGGCGCTGTTGGGCGAAGCCGTCAGGTTGAGCACCGACGGGTCGGTGTGGCCGGGCACTTTGTCGGTGAAGGTGATCTGCGGCCTGGCATTCAACGCGCACTGGCTCAACTCGATGCGAAATGGCACCGGCGACGAGGTGGCGCCCACCTTGGGAAAGTCCGCCAGGGAGAAACGCCCGAGCCTCACCGGGATAGTCTTGTATGACTCCACCACGCACTTGTTGGGAATACTGGGCCCGGGCCCGCCCCCCATATTGATGATGGCGGGCCCCATCAACGGGTAGGACTTGCGGCAGATGCCGCTGGGTATGTTGTCGCTCGGTATATCGACTTGCCCCCCCAGGCTGGCGACGTCCTTGAGCAGGTCGAGCGCATACAGCCTCAGCCCCGAGCTACCGTCAACACGGTCGATCACCAGCTCGCCGCTGGGCAGCTGGCTGGGAGGCACCGTGAGGATCAGCGATTGCAGATAGTTGGTCACCATCACCGAGCTCTGATTCTGGCCAGCGCTGGGGTCGAACAGAACCAGGTTCTTTTCCAGCGCGACGGGGTTGTGAGTCTGGGAAATCTCCCTGAGCACACCGTCCGAAGAATTCACGGCAATCTTGAAACCGATGCCGCTGATATTGGTTGGTGCAATGGCATCGGGCAATGGCGTGCCCGCGGTCCAGTACGCGGCAGATACCAGCTCATGAGCCTTGTTGCCGGTAGTGCCGCCATACTTGTAGTTGGTGATGAGCGCCACCGGCCGTTGCCACAGGACCGAGCCTACCGGCGTGGTGCTGGTCAATGGCGTCACTTCCACCCAGGGCCGGCCAGCTCTGTTACTGAACGTGCAGTCGATCGCCTGGCTTTCCACCATGGCGGCCTGTGCCGTCGCACCGATCATGCCCGGAAGCAGGCAGGCCAATGCCTGGACGGTATGGTAAAGCCGGCGCCTGTGGCAGCCGGGCCTGAATGCCAATAAGTGGGTCATGGGGCCATTCTCCATGTGCTGCTTGAGCCCGGCCGCGTTGATCGACCGGACTTCGTTCAGGTGGACGATCCGCGTCGCGGCTCATCCTGAAAGAGGGGATGAATCCATAAAATCGATACGCCATGCCGCGGCATGGCGTATCGAGCCCCCCGCGATACCTGGGTATCAGCGGGTGGTGCCGAGGGTTACTGGATGACCCCAGCGTTGAGGCCGGCAAGCGGCGCCTGGGACGCCTCACCCGATGTCGAGTTGTATTTCATCTCGCCATAGTTGACGCCGACCAGGCCACCGTAAGTCTGGGAGTTCCGGTAATTGGCGTTGATCTTGCCGCTGGCCCCCGATTGACGAACCTTGCCCATGTTCAACCCCACCAGGCCCCCCAGCCTCGTGTAGTAACCGCCGCTCACCATGCCCTTGGCCAGGGAGTTGAAGATCTGGCCATGGTTCTGCCCCACCAGCCCACCGATGGTGCTGTACTGGTCGCCATAGACAGCGCCCCTGGCCGTAGCGGTTTCGATGACGGAGCTCTGGTTGCGACCGTTGCTGCCCACCAGGCCACCCACGAAGCTGTTGGTACCGGCCCGGACTTCGCCACTGGCTTCGACCGAACTCAGGTTTCCGTCGTTGTTGCCAATCAGTCCGCCGACATTGCTGTTGGCACCGGCTATGACTTTGCCACGGGCCACGGAATGGCTGACAGAACCGCCGTAGTTGCTGCCGATCAGCCCGCCGGTATTGCTGTTGGCGCCCGCGGTGACATTGGCCAAGGCCTCGCCGGAGTCTATTGTGCCGCCCAAGTTCCGGCCGACCAGGCCACCCACATGGGTGCCCGAGGTGTCGTAGACCGTACCGCTGGTCTTGACCTCGTACAGCGTGCTGTCCTGGTTGTAACCGATCAGCCCGCCTGCCGAGGCACTGCCGTAACCGTTGACCGTACCGCTGAAGCTGGACTCCCTGACCGCACTGTTGGCGTTGAACCCGATCAGGCCACCAATATTGCTGGCGCTATTACCCCGCACCGCTGCCGAGGAACTCGAGCGCTCGACCGTACCGTCCTGGTTGTAACCGATCAGCCCGCCCATATTCGTGCCCACATAACTGCACGAGTTGTTACCGACTGAGCCGCTGCTGGAAGAGTCCGCGATATAACCGCCCCTGTTGGTTCCGACCAGACCGCCCGCCCCCCCTAAGGAGTTGCGCGCCAGATACCCGCCGATGACGACATTCGTCAAACTGTTGGTAATGCGCGCAGTGCCTGCCTCACCCTTAACGTTTTCACCGACCAGCCCCCCCAACGATGTGGTATAGCTGTTACCGCTCACACTGGAGTTGACCGCCACCGATGCGCGATCGATGGCACCGCCCGCATTGAGTCCGACCAGCCCCCCCACGACGTTGGTGTTCGAGGCGTTGGCGTTGACCCGCAGGCCAGTGGCGCTGACGTTGGTCAGGGTCCCGGTGTTCCGCCCCACCAGGCCGCCGATATAGCTGAAACCCGTTCCAGAAGTGGTGCCATTCACCGTCATGTTGGCCAGTTTCAGGTTACTGATACTGCCCGAGTTGTCGGCGAACAGGCCAACCATAGGCCCGGTATTGGTCACGGTAAAACTGCTGATGGTATTGCCCAGGCCATCGAAGACGCCGGAGAACACGCTATTGCCGCCAATGGACTTGAAGGCGCCGGAACCCTTGAGGTCGGTCCCCAGGACATACAGGCCATTGAGGTTGTTATTGACCGCCTGCAGCTGGGCGGTGTTTTGAATGACATCGTAGAGTGCACCGTTCGAATCGAACGAAGCCCCTGCACCGGACAGGGTGACCTTCGCGTTCTGCCCCAGGGCATAGGTATCGTCTTTGCCATGGTTCAGCCCGAGGCTGCTATTGGCGCCAGTGAGGGTCACGTTGCCGTTGAGCTGGATCTTTTTATCGGCATTCATTTCGACCCGGGCCTTGACGCCGCTGCTGACCAGCCCGCCATTGACCTCAATGTTGCCCTTGGAGGACAACTTCAGCTGATTGCCGCTGTTCCAGGTGATGGGGCCGCCCACCACCACGTCGCCAGCACTGCTGGCCAGCTCGATATGGGTGGTCGCTAGGTTGTTCGACAAGGTATCGGCGTAGGCCGTGTCGCTGCCCGATGCCGCTGTCGGATTGACCTTGACCTCGCGCGAGGTGATCTTCCAGCTGCCGGTCTGGCCGTTGCTGGCCAGGGTATTGACCCGAGTCGCCAGTTGCACCTCGGTGTTCGCGCCTTTGGTCTCGATCACACCGCCGTTGCCCAGGGTACCGATGGCGCTGGCGGTCATCGCCCCGCCCACCAGTACCTTGCCCATATCACCGCCATCGAGGGTGATCTTGCCGGCCGTGCCACGCAGGGTATTGGCCTCGATGGTGCCCTGGTTGTTGACCACGGTCTGCAACATGGTGCCCGCGCTCTTGGCGGTCATCAGCACTTGGCCGCCGTCGGCCTTGATCAGGCCGCCGTTTTTCACCAGGGCATCCACTGCGGCACCCTCGACTTGCAGGTTGAGCAGGTTGTTGCCGTCGAAGTTCACAGTGAACTTTTCCCCCGCGCCCAGCGCGATCCGGCCCATTTGCGCCTGGATCACCCCATCGTTGCGCACGTTGGTCCCCAGCAGCGCCACGTTGCCGCCCTGGGCGGCAATGATGTCGCCGTAGTTGATGATCTCCGCCGTCGAGTTGCCCGAGAAATTGTATTTGCCAGCGTTGAAGTCGGCGTCGCTAATGTTCCGGGTCGAAGCCACCAGGCCACCCACGTTGACCTGGGCGCCCTGGCCGAACACGACGCCATTGGGGTTGACCAGAAACACCTGGCCGTTGGCATCGATCTGGCCCTGGATATCGCTGGCGTTGATACCGACGACGCGGTTCAGTGCAACCGAGCTTTTAGTGGGCTGGTGGAAGGAGACCTTCTCACCCTTTTTGACGCTGAAGTCGTTCCAGTTGGTGATCAGCTTGTCACTTTTCTGGTTGATCGACATTTCCTTGCCATCGTTGAAGGTCAGGATATTGGCTTCCCCGGAGACATGGGTATTTCCCGTCGGCAGGGCGAATGCCGACGACATGGCCCCCACTCCCAGCAGACTGACGGCCGCCACGACCATGCCCTTGCGCGCGCCCGACTTGCGCCGGCGCCGCGCGCCCTCATGAGCCACATTCCAGCATGCCAGGGCCTGGTTCCAAACCAGTGCATACATTTTGTTCACGGTAACGCCCTCTTCACTAAAGAACGCCCTGCAAACCATTTGCAGAGCGACACCACTCCTGCTACGAGCAGGTACTAGAAATATTGCGTCGCGTTCATCCAGACCCGGGGGCGGCGCTCCGGTTTTTCCTGGGTCTTGCCGTTGTCATGCAACGGCCAGGCGAGCGTCAGGTTGACTTGCTGCGAAGGCCCCACCCAGTTGGCGCCGATACCGATCGCCGTGATCCGGCGGGTGTTGTTTTCGGAGGTCCAGGGTTGGCGGTTGACCTTGACCGTGCCGTTGTCGGCGAAGGCGCTGAGCTGCCAGCGTGGGGCCAGGGCGTAGCGCAGTTCGGCGCTGGCCTGCCAGCCCTGATCGCCGCTGCCAGCGCCCAATGAATAGCCGCGCACACCGTAGGGACCGCCAAGGCCGAGCTTTTCCGAGCTGTCCAGGTTGCTGTTGGCCCATTGCGCACTCAACCGGGTATAGAACTGGAAGCGATCGCTCAGGCGTTGCAGGCGCGCGGCGTTGAGATTGAGCTTGGCGAACTCGCCCGAGGTGCCCGCGGTGCGGCCATCGCGGACCTCTTCCGCGCGGTCGCCGAAACGCAACCGGCCGCTGCCGTAGGACAGATCGAAGAAGTTCTGGCCCCCCCGGAAAAAACGGTCCTGGCTGTTGCCGTTGAGGCTCAGGGTCCACAGGTCGATCCGTTTGCGGCTGCTCTCTTCGTAAAAGTCGATATCGTCGCGCAGCCGTTTGTCTTCGTATTGCAGTTGCGCAGTGAGGTCGAAGGTGCGGCTGCGCACCAGCGGCTGGGCGACGAAGAGGCTGCGAAAGCTGGCAACGCCGTGGTAATCGAGGACTTCAAAGTCCCTGCCCACGCGGTAGCTCATTTCCGAATACGCCCCCCCGATGCGGGTCGACCAGGGGCCGACCGGCAACTGGTAGGCCGCGCGGTAATAACGCTGCGACTCGTCGCTGCGCATGGCGCGCAGGCTGAGCTGGTCGCCGAGGCGCAAGGGGTTGTTGAGGTTGAGGCTGCCACCCAAGCGGTATTCACCGGTGTAATAACCGCCGAAGTTGTCCGCCTCCAGGGTACCGTCCAGCAACGGCCCGGACTCGGTGTCAACCACCAGGTCGGTGGTTCCGTACTCCTGACCAGGGCGCAAGGTGCCTCGGGCCTGGACCCCGGGCAGGTAGCTCAACAGCAGGAGGCTGCGTTCCAGGTCCGCGTCGTATACCGCCTCGCCGCTGTTCAGCGACGACAGCGGCGTCCGCACCACCTGGTCCAGGGCACGCGAACTGTTCTGCACTTCGATATGCCCGTAACGCCCCTCGACCACGGCGATCCGCACCAGGCCGTTTTCAATGTCCTGGGGCGGCAGGAAAGCCCGGGCCAGTACATAACCCTGCTTCTGGTAGTAGTCGGTAATACGCTGCGCGGCCCCGCGCAGACCGGCCAGGTCCAGCTCCTGGCCCTGTAGGTCGGCCAGCAGCGCCTGTAAACGCTCGGTGCTGAAAACCTGGTTGCCCTCGATGGCAAACGTCTCGACCTGCACCCGGATCCCGGAAGTGTCCGGGGCTGCCGGTGCGGCAGGTGTCTCGGCCTTGGGCAGATCCAACTCCAGCTCCGAAGGGGCTGGCTGAGCCGGCTGGACCGACTCGATATCACGCATCGCCTGACCGGCGTTGGGTACCTGCACCGTCTTGACGGCAGTGGGCACCTGCGCCGCCTGGGCGACATTGGGCAACGCCAGCGACAGCAGGGCTGCCAGGGCAAAACCGGCGCCACACCCCGGCAGGCGCATGCCCGCTGCTCGTGGCCCTGCGGACACCCGATCGCAACCCCGGGACAACCCACCCGCTACAACCTGATCCGAGACAAAACTACTGTTGTAACCGCGCACTTCCACTCAGCGTCTCCCCGCTGTCTATCGCCACCTGGTAACGAACGACCGTCGCGCTGGCGACGGCTGCCTTTTTTGTTGCGGGCAGGGCGATACGTGTCGTGCCGAAAGGCTCGAGCGTGATCCCCTGCCAACTGACCGATTGAGCTCCGCTGCCCAGTTCCAGCTGCGGGATGGACACGTAGTAAGGCGCCCGGCTGGTGGCCAGCAGCGCCATCTGCCCGTCTGCTCCGGGGGCCTTGTCGAGGCTCCAGACCACTTGCCCGATGGCCTCGTCCGCCTTGCCGGCAAGGCCTGAAGGGCGGTACAGCAGCTTCATGCGCATGCGGTAGGCCAGGCGCAGCAGATTGCTGTCGGTGGTCGTCACCGGTGGCACTTCGAGGAAATTGATCCAGAACACCGACTCGCGATCGCCGGGCAAGGGTTCGCCGGTGTAACGCACCACCAGGGCGCTGCGCTGTTGTGGGTCCAACCGTGAAATGGGCGGCGACAGTACGAACGGCACCGTCAGACGGCTCGGGTCGGCGCGCGTATCCCCCCGGTCCAGCCAGGCTTGCAGGAGGATCGGCGCATCGCCGGTGTTGCCGACCCTGACCGTCAACGCCGAGGCATTGTCCGGGTAAATGAAGCGCGTACCGGTAATGGCCAGCGCCGCCTGGGCGTCGGCGCACAGCGACATCAGCAACCAGGCCGACATCAGGCCACCACAGATCCACCGAGCCATGGCCGAGGGGCGGCACAAGCCGCATGCCTGCTGCATCAGTCGCTCCTCGCCTGAGCAGGTGCCCCGGCAGTGTCGGGCGGTACCGGGCGGCATGGCAGGTCGAACACCTCATAGCCCTTCGCCCCGGCAGCCTTGGCAGCCTTGGCAGACGCTGCATCGCGCTCGGGCAGGCGGTAGTCGATCAGGCATTGCTGCCCAGGCTGGTCACCCCATTCGACGCGGATCGAACCCTGGTCCTTTTCGCTGCGCAGCACCAGGCGACTGCCCTGGCCGACCGCGCCCATTTCCACCCCGCTCTCGGCGTCGGTGGCGATCGCGGCAAACGGCAGGAGCGCGCCATTGGGTTGCAGGCTGTTGATCAGGAAAGAACGCGCCTTGCGGGTCGGGTACGCCAGCATCACCACGGCCCCCGCCACCGGTGCCGTGTTGCGCGAACTCACCTGCAGCTCGACATCGTCGGGCATGCCCTGCGGATCGACATCCACAGTATTGAGCTGGAAAGGCGTCAGGCTAGGCACCACGGCGTAGCCACTGCCGTTCACCCGCGCCCCGCTATAACCGACCCCTGCGCCCAGGGCATGCGGCGCGTAGACCAGACCGATGGTTTCGCTCAGGGTCTGGGCGAACGTCAGGCCGCCGGGGTGCAGGATCATGCCGCCGGACGCGCCGACGGATGCCTGACGGTAATCGCTGCCCTGGGAAAAACTGGAACTCAAGGCCACCTGGGGCAAGGAATAATTGAGACTGGCGTTGTGGCTGGTTTCCCGTTGCTTAGCATCACGGGAAACGGCCACGGCATAGGAGGCTTTGCCCGCGTCGTCCACTGTCCCGGAAACGCCGCTGGTCAAATGAGTTCCCGTACTCTGGTCGTGACTGACGAAGTTATTGAGCACCGTTGCGCCCCGGGTCTCACGGCCCAGCGGGATCGTAAGGGTCAAGCTCAAGGTCGTATTGCTACTGACTGCCCGACGCCCTGAATACCGGTTCTGTCCCAACGTGCGTTGTACGGCGAAGGAATAGCTGTTGCCCCGCCACTGATTGCTGTAACCCGTGGAAAAGCTCAGGGCCTTGCCTTGTCTATTCCAGTAATTGAGCGCCGAACCACTGGCATAGAAATGCCCGCCAGTGGCCTTCAACTGCTGACTGATATTCACATCCAGCCGGTCACGCATTCGGGAGAAGGCTTCCACCCGTTCGCCGCGCTCGACGAAGTCCTGCAATGCGACCGCGTCATGCAGTCCCAGATAGCCGCTGGTCGAGTAGCGATAAGCCAGTAACGAGAAGTTGGTACCGCTGTTGGGCAGGTTCTTGCTATAGGAAAGACGCAGGCTCGTCCCCTTCAGACGCCCCCTTCTTGGCACGTTGGTTTTGGCCTGGGTCACATCGAAGGCAAAGCCCCCTACATCGGTATTGAGCGCGCTCCCCATCAGTACTGACATATAACTGCCCGTGACAGCGCTGCCGATGTATCCGGTAATGTCGTTATCCAGACCGCGCTGGGCTGTCCCTTGCAGCACATACTGGTTACTGCCGCGCAGCCCAGGATCGATGACCTGGCCGGCGGTGAAGCTATATCGGGAGTTCCCAGGGCGCAGTAACTGAACAGTCGTGGCGAATGGCACGGTGAAGCTGCTGCTCTTCCCGTTGGCCTCGGTCACGGTGACGTTCAAGTCGCCGCCGAAGCTGGCGGCTTGAAGATCGCTGATTTCGAAGGGTCCCGGCGCAACGGACGTTTCCGATATCAGGTAACCACGTTGATAAATAGACACCTTGGCATTCGAGCTGGCCGTCCCCCGGACAACGGGCGCGTAAAAACGCTCGTTGTCGGGCAGCATCCGGTCATCGCTGGTCAGTTGGGCACCGCGAAAGGATACGGAGTCGAACAGATTGGCATCGGTGACGCTTTCGCCCACCAGCAACTGTGAACGCCATGCCGGCAATTCGGTCTGGCCGTAGATGGAGCCTCGCTGATAACGGCTACCCGCTTCCGGAGACCAAGTCAGGGTGCCGTTATGCCGCAAGCGCACCGACCCCATATTGAGCCCCATGTTCAGACCGGCGTAAGCGTTGGTCTGGGTTCGGCCGTTATTCTGCGCACTGAACAGGTTGGTGTTGTAGTTGAGCAGCCCTGCAGAAATGCCGCGATCCCAATTCGCCGGATCGACATAGGTTTTCGACCGGCCTTTCTGCAGGAAATATTGCGGCACCGAAAGATCGATCGTCAGCTTCTTGAGATCGATCTTCGTGGTGAGGCCAGGAATGTAGCGAGCCAGGTCCGCGCAATAGGTGCCCTCCGGCATGCTTTCGACGGAAGGTTGCGCCGAAGCCGCCTTGTCCAGATCGATACCGGCGCGGACCAACAACGAGCGCTCATAACAAGGCTGGCCCCCTTGCGGCCCATGGGTGTCGCGAAACTCGATGTTCTGCGTGGCACGCCACTGACCATTGACCAACAGGTCGATACGGTAATTGCCTGGAATGAGAAAGCCCTGGCGCTCAAAGCGGCTGGTATCGATGGGGGCACCTTCAGTCTGAAACAACATCTGCGAATCGAATACCACGCCCTGCCCCGCAGGCTCGGCAGTGGAAGTTTCAGCCCATGTTTCAGTCGCCATGACAATAGCCGCCGTAGAAACAAGACATAGAAAGAACAGACCTGGACTCCAACCGTACGAAACTAACGCACAAGCAAAAACAACCAGATAACTACGCTGGACGTTCAACATATTCGATACCGGCATGCAGCCAGGTCATGGAGATGACAAAAACTGCAGGGTGAGAAAAGTTACAGGGACAACGGTTTTTCAAGTGTGCGCCGCCCCCCGAAGTCATTAATGACCTCGTAATGAACAGAGGCTTTTCGATAAGTCTGAGGAGCCCGTTCAGGCAATGGGAAAAATCCACTACTGAATGGCGCAATCATTTCATCTTTAACTGTAACCCTTCGCCCATCCAGAGTAACTTCGATCTTGCCGAAAGACACGTAATACGCCGTCGGATTGCTTGCCTGAACTCCCAGGCGATTCTCGGCGTTGCCTTTTTCATCCGGATAACTGGCCTGTTTGAATTGCCAATCGAGTTTGTTCGCCACCAAGTCCACATCCGACTTCAAGTTCTTGGGTCGAAAGAACACTTTGATTCGGGTTCTGAAGGTAAATTGCAAGACATTTTCATCGACTTCCTTGCGCGGAGGTGTTTCCAGCACATTGAGCCAGAACAAGGATTCCCTATCTTCTGCAAGTTTTTCACCCGTGAAGGAAACACGCAGTGAAGCTGAACTGTCCGGATCCAGGCGAATCACCGCCGGGGACACCAAAAATGGAACTTTCATTTCCTCGGGCCCCTTAGTTGAATCGCCATCATCAATCCAACTTTGGGCCAATGCAGCAGAGGCACCGGTGTTGCTCATTTTTATTGTAACTTCACGAGCATCCGACGGATAAACCAGCCGAGTGCCCTGGATGACTACCGACGCCTGTACGATTCCAGAACATACGCCCAAGAACATGACGCCGAGAACGAAAGAAGAAAAAATACGCGCTTTCGGCGTCATGAATCACTCCTCGGGCGCTGGCCTTTACTTATACGACAGGGTGTATCGAACGAAGGAGTTACCCGAACCCGCACCAACGGTGGCGGCGGTCGCAACATAGTTCGCCTTGAACTTGAGGGTTGCCGTGTTGGCTGCAACGGTAGCGACCTGTGGCGTGGCTTCCGACTGACCGAGTGGGACTTTCGTACCAGCCGCGACATCGTCGTTGAACACCTGGATCTGCACGCCGGTGGCAGGCGCAGCGCCGATCAGCTTGAGGTTCCCGGTCACCACGTCGACGTTACCCACCTGGTCAAAATCAACGACGACCTTGGTTCCATTGGCACATTGCGCGCCGGACAGCACCAACGCGAACTTCTCGAACGGAGAAGCATCGCCAATGGCCTTGAAGATCGAAGGAGAGATGCGCCCCAGTTCCACGTTGGTGATGTTGTTTTCACCCGGTGCCTGGCCGTTGATATTGCAAGTCACGTCAGAGATGCTGCCAGAGAAGTTAACCACGCCATCAGTGGCATGAGATAACGAAGGAACAAGTGCGGCGAGCATCAAGCTGGAAGTTGCCAGGGATAGTAAAGATGTGCGTTTCATGTGATTTCCTTGTTCACGTTGATCGGCAAAAGAAGTGCAATCTATTTGATCGTCCTCCCGGTTCAGCCATGACCAAATCGCGCCAGCCATAGCTGCCCAAGCCTCTCTCATTCAAAGTCTAAGTCGATGGGTCGACAACAATAGCAGCTCCTTTAGGTGCCCCATGAAGAACACCCAAAGGAAGCCGTAGCTTACCGATCAACCTTCGAATTTGAATTGAGAGACGGCCGAAGCACCCATCAGAAATATCTTAATAAATCGCCCATTGATTTCGTCTTTACTTATGAGACAAGACTGTGTACTTCTTCAGCGCGTTGCGTGTTAGCTGAACTCTACCAAGTGCTCGCGTCGCAGTAGCCTGGACCAGGCCAACTAGCTACTTAATAAAAATTGAAAGGAGTCTACCCGCTGGCCTGCGCAATGAGCGCCGACAAAAAGGCCTAACCTCAATGAGAAGAATTGAATATAGAGAGTAAGAATATAAAACCCACACGCACAACCAATATAGAGAGAGCACACTATGGGATCCATAGTCATAGTCGACGACCACCCCCTGGTCAGGGTTGCATTGAAAGTCATACTTGAACGTAACGGGCACCATATCGTCGCCGAGGCAGACAATGGCGTCGACGCCATTCAAGTTGTTCGCACACACAAACCGGATCTGGTGATACTTGACCTCGATCTACCGCAACTGGACGGACTATCCGTACTCACTCACTTCAAGGCAAATAACTTCCTGGTAAAAACGCTGATATTGACGTCCAGCGATTCAAAAAACTTTGCCGTACGTTGTTTGCATGGGGGCGCTGCAGGCTTCATCTGCAAGGACGAAGCGCTGGATGAGGTGGGAGACGCAGTAAAGGCGTTGTTATCAGGGCATACCTATTTCCCTGAGAGCTCTCTGCTCCTGTTGCAGGAAAGCATTCACACCAATCAGATGCAAAGTATTGTCGCCTCTCAGCTGACCAACAGGGAAATCACCACTTTAAGATTACTGGCGCAGGGCCTTAACAATAGGGAGATTGCAGCGACCCTGCTTATCAGTCACAAAACGGTCAGTACTTACAAAGTAAGACTCTTGAAGAAATTCAACACCACCAACCTTCTGGCCCTGATTGAAATAGCCAGGCAAAAAGGAATCATATAGGCCTCTTGCGACCCCCAGCAGCGCATGGACATCTGTCCGTTCCAGAATCGGCGTCTTATCGGTTTTGCGACGGGACATCGAGCACGACTCCCTTAGAGCAGCAGAGGAATCAGCGCTCACGAGGCAGTTCTCTCAGATTGATTGGCCCATCATTCTGTATGGCTACAAGACAGATGTCCTTGAGGTTGAGCAACGCCTGCTCGACCAGTTGCGCCCTTTCCAGCAGCACCGGCCAGGCCCCTGCGATACTGACTTCCCTCAGCCGCTGGCAGCTGGAAATCAGCGGCTGGTACTTCAACACACAAGCTGCACCCGCCATCTTGTGGCACAGCCTGGCAATGGCTTGCCGATCGTTTTGTTCGCAGTACGCCCGCAACAGCTCAAGGTCTTTGAGCTGGTAGGTCCTTACATCGTCGATGAGCCGTCGGGCGATTTGCTCATTGTCGCCAGCAAGGTCCATGAGCCTGCCAAGCACCTCTAGCAACGACACCGCGGAACCGACCCGGATAGCCTGAAGCACTTCGTCATCCGCCCCCACTCCCGCATTGAAACCTGCCGCCTCCGGCGTTGCACCGGCCTGTACATCCTGCCTATTCATATCCGCCTCCTTGCTCACTTGAATATGCCGCGGCCCGCTCGCTGAATAGGGGTCAGGCTAGGCAAAACTCCTTGAGGCGAATATCAGACATTTCTCAAAGCGCTGGACAGGCAACTTTGTTCAGGGGCTCCCCTCCCCAGGGATTGAAATCCGGGCAGCATGAAAAAAGCCCGCCAGAAAAATGTTCTGCCGGGCTTTTTTAACAACTGACGCTGCAGTTTGCGGCTGTCCAGCACGGGTATGACGCAGCCATCCCTTGCCGCATAAGGGTTTCAGCTCATTGAACCGCAACAGTGTTGGGTGCTTGCGAGCATTTCGCCAAAAACACATCGACACAATATTGACGCATAAATGCCCGCCTGTCGGAATATTGGCACTTCGTACTGTTACTCCCGGTTAACACCTTTACAAGGCCTGACCCCACAACTAAACAACTATCAAACTGATATCAGGAAAGGCCGTATCCCTGAATCAGAACGCCCCCAAGACACGGCTTCATCCAGCCATTACTTCAGGAGTCCCTTTCATATGGGTGCTCTCAGGCTATTGCGCACCATGCGCAGCGCAGCCCCAGGCTTGGGCCCATGTTCGCCCGACCGCTCCTGCGATTCGCTTCTCAAATACGGCGAACTTCTTCACCTGCACACCACCTGCGTCCCTCTTCCCGCAGGCCCGGACGGCCGACGATGTCCGGGATCACCTCGCACCGCTCCTTGACACCCTGAGCGGTACAAGCATGGGACTTCGTCCTGTCAGCAGGATCTGGCGATTCTAAAAAAGCATTCCCGGGAGAAAGACATGGCTACCACCACAACGACCAGCGGCGGCACCACCACTTCGTTTTCCAATACACCGCAGGCGAAGGACGACATTTTCACTACAGGTGTCATTGGCACGAGCAGCGCGGCCATCACTGAAGACCTGCTGGGGGTCGTGTACCTGGATGTCATGTCCAATGACCTGGGTGGCAACGCCAAGACACTCTGGTCACTCGATAATGCGACCAGCCTTTCTACTGCCACCAAGGTTTATGCTCCGGCCGATCTCCAGGTCCAGGACACGAGCAGGGCTGAGGCGACAAGTTCTGACACCAGCTTCAACGGCGCAAAAATCTGGATTACGTCGGATGGAAAAGTCGGCTACGACGCCACGACCTTATCGACTGCGTTCAAGGCGCAACTTCAGGCGCTTGCTGCCGGAGCGTCCCTGACAGACAGCTTTACGTATGCGATTCGTCTCGGTAATGGCACGCTCAGTTGGGCCACTGCGCAAGTGCAATTTGCCGGTGCGAATGACAGTGTGACGATGAGCCTCGGCGCACAGGCCGGTAGCGTAACCGAAGATGCGGCCACGACGCTGAGCCCGACCGACTCGCACAGCGCGACGGGCACGATTGCCTTTAGCGATGTCGATCTGAGCGACACGCATACCGCCTCGTTCGTGGCGGCGCAAGACAATGTCACAGCGCTGGGCAGCTTCGCCCTCGCCTCTGTGACTGAAGCTGCCGATACGGCCAACGGCACCGTCAACTGGACTTATACCCTGGATAACGCGGCAGCCCAGTCTCTGGCCCAGGGTCAGACGGCGAGCGAAACTTATGTGGTCACCATCAGTGACGGGCATGGCTCGTCGACAACGCAGAATGTGACCATCACCATCACGGGCACCAACGACCAGGTGCAGATCACCAGTGGCGTGCAGACCGGAGATGCCAAGGAAGACAGCGGCGACTACGCTGCCAGCGGCAGCATCACCTTTACCGACGCCGACCTGATCGACAGCCACAGCGTCACCGTCACGCCGGGCGCTTCCGGCTACCTGGGCAGCTTCACTACAGACCCACTGAACGACAGCACCGGCACGGGCAGCGGCTCGCTGGGCTGGCACTTCGCGGTAGACAACGCCGCCCTGCAGTTCCTGGGCGAAGGCCAGACCCTCACCCAGACCTATGACGTGGCGATCGGCGACGGCGCGGTGCAGACCGTAACCATTACCCTCACCGGCAGCAACGACCGGCCGATGCTGACGATTGCCGACACCACTGGCGCGATGAACGAAGGCAACGCTACGGCCACACTGAGCGACAGCGGCGCCCTGAGCTTTGCCGACCTGGACAACATCGACGTGGTGACTGTGTCGCACACCGCCAACGGCAACATCGCCTGGAGCGGCGGCACGCTCAATGCCGGCGTGGCTTCGGCACTGGTGGCCGGCTTCTCGGTCGATCAGAACAGCTGGGACTACAGCAGCAGCCAGAACCTCGACTTCCTCGGCGCTGGCGAAACCATCACCTTCTCGTACACGGTGGTCGCCACCGATGACAGCGGCGCGGCTAACGCGGCTTCGGCGACGCAGACTGTCACCATCACTATTACCGGCAGCAACGACGCGCCGGTACTCAGCTTCGCTACCGGCAATGATCTCGGTGCCGTACAGGAAGACACCACCCTCAGCATCAGCGGCCAATTCAGCTCGACCGACATCGATCACGACGCTACGGCTACCTGGAGCATCGTCGGGTCCAATACCGGCAGCTATGGCTCAATTGACGTGGATAGCACTGGCCAGTGGACTTACACCCTGGCCAACGGCACCGATGGCATTGCTGGTGCGGTGCAGTCACTGAAGGCAGGCGAAAGTCATGATGAAGTGTTCAGCGTTCAGGTCAGTGACGGCCTCGGTGGTGTGGACACTCAACTGGTGACCGTCACCGTCACCGGGAGCAACGACGCACCGGTGCTCAGCTTCGTGTCGGGAAATGATGTGGGCTCGGTGCAAGAAGACACGGTCCTCAGCGTCAGCGGCCAATTCAGCTCGGCCGACATCGATCACGATGCCTCAGCCAGCTGGAGTATCGCCGGTACCGATACCGGCACCTATGGCTCGATCGCCGTCGACAGCAGCGGCCAGTGGACCTACACCCTGGCCAACGGCACCGATGGTGTCGCTAGTGCGGTGCAGTCGCTGAAGGAGGGTGAGAGTCATGACGAGGTATTCAGCGTACAGGTCAGCGATGGCCTGGGCGGTGTGGATACCCAACTGGTGACCGTCACTGTCACCGGTAGCAACGACGCACCGGTACTCAGCTTTGCGACCGGTAATGATCTCGGCGCCGTGCAAGAGGACTCCACCCTCAGCGTCAGCGGCCAATTCAGCTCGACCGATATCGATCACGATGCTACGGCTACCTGGAGCATCGTCGGGTCCAATACCGGCAGCTATGGCTCAATTGACGTGGATAGCACTGGCCAGTGGACTTACACCCTGGCCAACGGCACCGATGGCATTGCTGGTGCGGTGCAGTCACTGAAGGCAGGAGAAAGTCATGATGAAGTGTTCAGCGTTCAGGTCAGTGACGGCCTCGGTGGTGTGGACACTCAACTGGTGACCGTCACTGTCACCGGCAGCAACGACGCACCGGTGCTCAGCTTTGCGACCGGCAATGATCTCGGCGCCGTGCAAGAGGACTCCACCCTCAACGTCAGTGGCCAGTTCAGCTCGGCCGATATCGATCACGACGCTACAGCTACCTGGAGCATCGCCGGGTCCAATACCGGCAGCTATGGCTCAATTGCCGTCGACAGCAGCGGCCAGTGGACCTACACCCTGGCCAACGGCAGCGATGGCGTTGCTGGTGCGGTGCAGTCACTGAAGGCTGGCGAAAGTCACGACGAAGTGTTCAGCGTGCAGGTCAGCGATGGCCTCGGCGGTGTGGATACCCAGTTGGTGACCATCACCGTTACCGGCAGCAACGACGCCGCCGTGCTCTCCTCGGCCAACGTCACGCTGAGCGAAACCAATGCCCCGCTGACCACCGGTGGCAGCCTGACCGTCAGCGATATCGACAGCCCGGAAAGCTTCCAGGCCCAAACCGACACCCTAGGCAGCTACGGCAAATTCTCCATCGGTACCACCGGTGCCTGGACCTACGTCGCCGACTCCGCACACAACGAGTTCGCCGCCGGCACCACCTATACCGACACCTTCGCCGTGAGCAGTGCCGACGGCACCCTCACTTCGGTCACCCTGCATATCCTCGGCACCAATGATGCGGCCGTGCTGTCCGCCGACATCGCCAACCTCACCGAGACCAATGCCGCCGCCGATATCTCCACCGCCGGCACCCTGACCATCAGCGACGTCGACAGCGCCGCAACCTTCGTCGCGCAAACCAACACTGCTGGCAACTACGGCAAGTTCTCCATCGGCACCAGCGGTGCCTGGACCTACGTCGCCGACTCCACCCACAACGAGTTCGTCGCCGGCACCACCTACACCGACACCTTCACCGTGAGCAGCGCCGACGGCACCCTCACCTCGGTCACTGTGCATATCCTCGGCACCAATGATGCGGCCGTGCTGTCCGCCGAC
This sequence comes from Pseudomonas sp. GW460-12-10-14-TSB1, assembly GCF_017349775.1. Lineage (NCBI taxonomy): Bacteria > Pseudomonadati > Pseudomonadota > Gammaproteobacteria > Pseudomonadales > Pseudomonadaceae > Pseudomonas > Pseudomonas sp. GW460-12-10-14-TSB1. The sequence continues at coordinate 35,692 of NZ_JACNAC010000032.1, read as the reverse complement.
ATCGCCAACCTGACCGAGACCAATGCCGCCGCCGATATCTCCACCGCCGGCACCCTGACCATCAGCGACGTCGACAGCGCCGCGACCTTCGTCGCGCAAACCGACACTGCTGGCAACTACGGCAAGTTCTCCATCGGCACCGACGGTGCATGGACCTACGTCGCCGACTCCGCCCACAACGAGTTCGTCGCCGGCACCACCTACACCGACACCTTCGCCGTGAGCAGTGCCGATGGCACCCTCACATCGGCCACCGTGCATATCGCCGGCAGCAATGACTTGCCGACTATTACCTCCAACGGCGGTGATACGACGGCTTCGATCAACGTGGCGGAGAACACAGCAGCGGTCACGACAGTGGCGGCGACCGATGTTGATCTGCCGACGCAAACACTGAGCTACAGCATCGTCGGCGGAGCGGATGCCGCGAAGTTCTCGATCGTTTCAGGCACAGGCGCGCTGAGCTTTATCTCTGCACCCAACTTTGAAGCGCCGACAGATTCGGGAACGAACAACGTCTATGACGTGATTGTGCGGGCGTCGGACGGCACGCTGTTTGACGACCAGGCGATCGCGGTAACCGTGACAGGCGTCAACGACAACAGCCCGGTGATCACCTCCAACGGCGGTGGCACGACGGCTTCGGTCAACGTGGCGGAGAACACCACCGCAGTCACGACAGTGATGGCGAGCGATGCCGATCTACCAGCGCAGACGCTGAGCTACTCGATCCTGAATACGGCCGGGACAGACTTCGGCAAATTCTCGATCAGTGCGAGCGGAGTGCTGACCTTCAATTCGGCGCCCGATTACGAGAATGCCCAGGATGTCGGTGGTACCGACGGCGACAATGCCTACGTTGTGGACGTTCGGGTGGCCGACGGCAATGGCGGAACCGACACGCAGACCATTACGGTAAACGTGCAGAACGTCGTCGAGACGCCAGTCGATAGCGTGCCGCCGACGGTGGCAGTGACGGGGACGGCCTTAGGCAATTCGGTTGGTTCAACGTCGACGGTCACGTTCCAGTTCAGTGAGACAGTGAGCGGTTTCAACCTTTCGGATGTCTCGGTGACTACGACGAGCGGAACGCCCCGCGCAACCTTCAGCAACTTTACCCAGGTCGATGGCGACACCTACACAGCGACGCTGACCAGAACACTGGGCGGTAGCGTGAAAGTCGACGTTGCCGCGAACAGCTACACCGACCTGGCGGGTAATCCCGGGTCGGCCGGGAGCAGTGCAAACCTTCCAGCAGGCGTTGCCGGCGAACCCATCAATCTGGCCCTCAACGTTCCACTGGCCGAGATCAACGGCTCCGTAACGGTGGCCATCAGCGGCGTTCCTTCGGGGTGGGTGTTCAATGCTGGAACCGACAATGGCGACGGCACCTGGACCGTGCAGACCAACGATCCCGGCGCCTTGACCGTGACCACCCCAAGCGACTTCGCAGGTGCGTTGGTGCTTGATATCAACATGTACTGGAGCAACAGTGACGGCAGCGCCGCAAGCGCCTACGTGTTCAACAACGTCGAAGTCTATGCCCCAGGCTCGCCGATCTTCGCCTTGTCCGCTGACGACAACCTGACCGGGTCGTCCGGTGCCGACACGTTCGTCTTCGCCCAGCCGATCGGTAACAACCAGATCTACAACTTCAATGTCGCGGCGGACAAGATCGACTTGATCGGCTTCACAGGCGTCACCACCTTCGCTGACTTGAGCATCAGCAACGATGCAAACGGCAATGCCCTGATCAGCATCGGTTCCGGCCAGACGGTCACCCTGAGAGGTGTCGATGCAACAGACCTAGGCGAAGCGAACTTCCAGTTCGATGTGGACCCGCTCACCCACAACAGCGGCACCCTCACTATTGCCGACGGCGCGATCATGCCGTTCGGTGGCGGCATCCATAACAGCGGCACCATCGAGCTCGGCTCCGCCGGCAACGAGACCAGCCTGGAGATTCTGTTCCGTGGCGCGACCTTGACCGGTGGCGGCCAGGTGCTGCTATCGGACAACGCGCAAAACGTGATTTTCGGCGGCAGCGTCGACACCGTGCTGACCAATGTCGACAACCGCATTTCCGGCGCCGGCCAGTTGGGCGCCGGGCAAATGATCCTGGCCAATGCGGGGCTGATCCTGGCCAGTGGTTTGAACAGTCTGGTGCTCGACACCGGTACCCACAGCATCACCAACAGCGGTGTGCTGGAGTCCACAGCCACAGGCGGCATGACGGTGGCCAGCGCGGTCGAAAACACTGGCCATCTGTGGGCCAATGGTGGCGACCTGCACCTGCTGGCCGACGTGACCGGCAATGGCAGCGCGACCATCGACGGCGATGCCAGCCTGACCTTTGCCGGTGCCGCACACACCTCCGTCGCCTTCCACGGCGAAGGTGCGGGCTCGTTGGTGATCGCCCAGGCTGAAGCAGCGGGCTCGCTGGTCGGCATTCTCGGCCTTGAGAGCGATGACCTGCTGACGTTCGGCGATCTTGCCTTCGGTGCCAACACTCAGCTCAATTACACCGCCAATGCCTCTGGCGCCGGCGGCCTGCTGACGGTGGACGACGGCGCACATCGAGCCGAGGTGAACCTGCTGGGGCACTACTCGGTGGAAGACTTCCAGGTCAGCGACGGCGGCGAAGCCGGTACCCAAGTCAGTTACCACGGCCAATCCAGCGACACACTGGTGGGTAGCATGCTCGCCGACACCCTCAGTGGCGGCGACGGCAACGACATCATCGTCGGTCGTGGCGGCGAGGACACCCTCAGCGGCGGCGCGGGAGCCGACGTGTTCGCCTACCTCAACGCGAATGAAGGCGGTGACCATATCCTCGACTACAACTACGCCGAAGGTGACACCCTCGACCTCTCCACGCTGCTCAACGCCAACTTCGTCAGCGGCACCAGCCAGGTGGCCGACTTTGTCCAACTGGCGCAGTCCGGCAGCGGCATTACTGTGCAGGTGGATCCCGATGGCGCCAACAATGGCAAGCACTTCGTCGATGTGGCGGTGCTAGACCACGCTAGTACGCCCAGCCCCGATCTGGTGCGCACCTGGTTCGGGGAGGCCGACCACACACTGACGGTGTGATGCATTGGGCTGGGGCTGACTGGGAGGGTAAGTGTTCTCGATGTGAATCGAGTGGCTCCCTCGAAATCCGAATGGGGGAACAAGCGGGGGAATAAAAACAGCCAGAAACGACGAAGCCCCTGAAAACTTTAACGTTTTCAGGGGCTTCGGCTACTTCAATAATGGCGGAGAGATAGGGATTCGAACCCTAGGTACCCGCGAAGGTACAACGGATTTCGAATCCGTCCCATTCGGCCACTCTGGCATCTCTCCAACGGCGCGCATCATAACAGCACCTTTGCCCGAAGCGAAGCCCCTCGAGCAAATTTTTTCCGTGCTATCAGTCGGTTGCGTCGATTACAGCGGTACGCCCAGACGGTTTGCGACTTCTTCGTAGGCTTCGATCACATCACCGAGGCCCTGACGGAAGCGGTCCTTGTCCATCTTCTTGCGGGTTTCCTTGTCCCACAGGCGGCAGCCATCCGGGCTGAACTCGTCGCCCAGGACGATCTGGCCGTGGAATACGCCGAACTCCAGCTTGAAGTCCACCAGCAGCAGGCCGGCGTCGTCGAACAGCTTGCTCAGGACTTCGTTGACCTTGAGCGACAGTTCTTTCATGCGCGCCAGTTGCTCGGCGGTGCCCCAGCCGAACGCCACGACGTGGGACTCGTTGATGAACGGGTCGCCCTTGGCGTCGTCCTTCAGGAACAGTTCGAAGGTGTAAGGATTGAGTTTCAGGCCCTCTTCCACACCCAGGCGCTTGACCAGGCTGCCGGCGGCGTAGTTACGCACGACGCACTCGACCGGGATCATGTCCAGCTTCTTCACCAGGCACTCGTTGTCGCCCAGCAGCTTGTCGAATTGAGTCGGCACGCCGGCCTCTTCGAGCTTCTGCATGATGAAGGCGTTGAACTTGTTGTTCACCATGCCTTTGCGATCGAGCTGCTCGATACGCTTGCCGTCGAACGCCGAGGTGTCGTTGCGAAACAGCAGGACCAGGCGGTCGGCGTCGTCGGTCTTGTAAACCGATTTGGCTTTGCCACGGTAGAGTTCTTCACGTTTTTCCATGATGGGCTCCGCTTGCTAAGTAGGTGGGCTAGGCGATGTGTCGCCAGTCGAGCCCTGAATCTTGATCGGCCAGTTGCAGCCAGTCCGGGTCGCACCCGAGGGTGTCGACAAAACATTGCCGGGCCAGCTGCGGCAGGTTGTTCTTGCTGCTGAGATGGGCCAGTACCAGATGCTGCAGGTCCTGCCAGCCCAACTCGGCCACCAGGCTTGCGGCCTGATGGTTGTTCAAATGTCCCATTTCCCCACCGACCCGCTGCTTGAGGAAATACGGGTAGTAACCTCGGGCCAGCATGTCGCGGCAGTGATTGGCCTCGATCATCAAGGCATCCAGCCCACGATAGCGGTCGATCACCGTGTCGCAATAGGAACCCAGGTCGGTCAGCAGGCCGAAACGCCGCTGACCGTCACTGAACACGTACTGCACAGGTTCCAGCGCATCGTGGGCGACGCGGGTCACGTCGATGCTCAAGGCACCGACCTGAAGCGTCTCGCCCCCGGCGAGAAAACCCGCGGCTTCCACCGGTTTGCGCATCCCGCGCAACGTGCCGCGACTGAGGTAGACCGGTAAATTGTAGCGCCGAGACAGCAAACCCACGCCATGCACGTGGTCGGCATGTTCGTGGGTTACCAGAATCGCGCTCAGCTGCGCGGGGGCTACCCCCAGGCGCAGCAGGCGCCGCTCGGTTTCGCGCAAGGAGAAACCACAATCCACCAAGACGTAGGTGTCGTCACTGGCTATCAGCGTGCCATTCCCTTGACTACCACTGCCGAGAACGGCGAAACGCATCGGATCAGCCCAGGTTGTCCTGAATCACAGTCAACACTTTGCGCGCCACTTCAGGCGGAGCAACGGTGTTGATGTCTTTCTCGACGGTGACCTGGACGTTGTCGCCCACCTTGCTCAGGCGAACCTGATAACGCTCGGCGCGGGCTTCGATTTCTTCCTTGGCCGGTGCGCTGCCGAACAACTTGCCGAAGAAGCCCGGCTCGTCGTTTTTCTTCTCGGCTTTTTCCGCCAGGTTGATGTAGTACAGGCCCAGGCTGCGGTTGATGTCCTCAACGCGCCACTCGCCCTGCTCCAGCGCGCGGCCGACACTCGACCAGGCGCGATCGAGGTCTTCGCCAAGGTTGAGCACCACGTTGCCGCTGCCGTCTTCGGTGAGGCTGACACGGCTTGGGGTATCGAAATCACGCGCGGCCAGCAGGGAGACCGAACCGCCCTTCTCGGCGCTGCGGCTCATGCTGGCAAGCATTTCGTCGACCAGCGCGGCATCCAGGCTGGTGTTGACCGAGCGGTTGGTGAAATCGACGCTGGACGTGCTGCCGACAGGACGCTCGGCGCTGACCACGTAGACTTCACTGGTATTGCGCTGCACGCCTGGTTCGATACGCACCCGCACGCGGGTTTCGTTATCGGCCGAACCTACGCTGCCCAGGCGCTTGGCCATGGATGCGGAGAGTTCGTCGGAACGCTGCCAGGCGGTGGTGAACTCGCCGGTTTGCGGACGTTGTTCGTCAATACGGAAACCGTTGTCCTGGAAGAACTGCATGGCCACCGGCCAGACTTCGGCCGGGGCGTGCTGGGCCATGACCCAACGCGCATCGCCGCTCTTCTGCAGGGTGTAGTCGCTGGCATCGGCCACCGAGCCCAAAGGCTGCGGACGCGGCACGATGTATTCGCCCTTGACGGTATCGTCGGCCACGTTGCGCGGAATCGGCAACAGCGGATCAAGGCGTTTGGAGGTACTGACATCCGACGGCAGTTGCATCGGTGCGGTCTGTTGCGCTTGCAGGTAATCGCTGCCGCGGTCACGGAAGTAGCCTTCCGGCCCCCAGATCCAACCGCAGCCACTGGTGCTGGAGATAATCAAGGCAAGTGCGGAAAGTCCGGCCAATCGCTTCATGCGTAGTACTTCCTCAATTAAACCAATACGCCGGACTGGCGCATGGCCTGTCGCAGCGGTTCGTGACAGGCAGCACTGAGCCAGGTGAGCGGCAAACGGATACCGTTCGCCATCAAGCCCATCTCGCACAGGGCCCATTTCACGGGAATAGGGTTGGATTCGATAAACAGAGTCTTGTTGAGCGGCATCAGCTTCTCGTGGATCGCCCGGGCGGTAGCGGCATCGCCACGCATCGCGGCGGCGCACATCTCGCTCATGGCTTTTGGCGCCACGTTGGCGGTCACCGAAATATTGCCCTTGCCGCCCAGCAGGATCAGCTCGACGGCGGTTGCGTCATCGCCGGAGTACACCAGGAAGTCGCTGCTCACGCCGGCCAGGATGTCCTTGGCGCGCTGCAGGTCACCGGTGGCTTCCTTGATGCCGATGATGTTCGGCACGGTCGACAGGCGGATCACGGTCTCGGCCTGCATGTCGCAAGCGGTGCGGCCCGGCACGTTATAGAGGATCTGCGGGATATCGACGGCTTCGGCAATGGCGCGGAAATGCTGATACAGGCCTTCTTGCGTCGGCTTGTTGTAATAAGGGGTCACCAGCAGGCACGCATCGGCACCGGCGATCTTCGCATTGGTGGTCAGCTCGATCGCTTCGCGTGTCGAGTTCGCGCCGGTACCGGCGATCACCGGGATGCGCCCTGCAACCTGAGCGACCACGCGACGAATCACTTCGATGTGTTCGTTCACATCGAGGGTAGCCGACTCACCTGTAGTGCCGACCGCCACAATGGCGTTGGTGCCCTCTTGCAGGTGGAAGTCCACCAGTTTGCTCAGGCTGTCCCAGTCGAGACGACCCTGTGCATCCATGGGTGTGACCAGTGCCACCATACTGCCCGCAATCATGCAACCGCTCCTGCCGGAAAAAGAGAGCGGTAATGGTACTGGCGCCAAGATGCTTGCACAAGCGAAGTACCGCGCTGCGAGCATTCCCCTGAGCGATGTATTTCGCTACCCTTCAGACTTTGATCGGTACTGCTAAGCTTGTACGCCGGGTTCCAGCCTCCCTTATTCGGCATCCGAAGCCCCAATCCCGCGTTGCCGCCCTTCGCTCTCGCCTTTATGGAGCTCGTCGCAACCTGGCGGTTCAGGGCTTCTGAAACCGCATCCGGGCGTTTACCCAGTACTCGAGCCTGCAAAAAGTATCGACCGCTCATCGCTTTAGGAATGCTGCATGTCCACCCCCACAGTCCGCGAACAATTCCTTGTCATCAGTGCCCTCGGCGCCAACCCCATGGAGCTGACCAACGTCCTGTGCCGCGCCAGCCATGAAAACCGCTGCGCCGTGGTGACCTCCCGCCTGACCCGCCATGGCGAGTGCAGCGCACTGGTCCTGGAGGTTTCCGGCAGCTGGGATGCCCTGGCGCGCCTGGAGGCCGGCCTGCCGTCGCTGGCGAAGAAATACGCCTTCACCGTCAATGTGGTACGCAGCGCGGCCCTGGAAAACCGCCCGCAGGCCCTGCCTTATGTGGCTTACGTCAGCGCCGCCTACCGCCCGGACATCGTCAATGAACTGTGCCAGTTCTTCATCGATCACCATGTCGAGCTGGAAAACCTGACCTGCGATACCTATCAGGCCCCGCAGACCGGCGGCACCATGCTCAACGCCACCTTTACCGTGACCTTGCCGGCCGGCACCCAGATCAGCTGGCTGCGCGATCAGTTCCTGGACTTCGCCGACGCCATGAATCTCGATGCGTTGATCGAACCCTGGCGCCCACAGAACCCAATGTAAGGAAGCCCCAATGGCCGTTGCCATCGACCAACCTGTTGCCAACTTCGAAGCCCCGGCCACCAGCGGTCAGACCGTCAGCCTCGCAGCGCTCAAGGGCAAGCAGGTGGTGATCTACTTCTATCCGAAGGACAGCACCCCGGGCTGCACCACCGAAGGCCAGGGCTTTCGCGATCAATACGCCGCGTTCAAGGCCGCCAACACCGAGGTGTTCGGCATCTCCCGCGATGGCCTGAAGTCCCACGAAAACTTCAAGTGCAAGCAGGAGTTCCCCTTCGAGCTGATCAGCGACAAGGACGAAGCCGTCTGCCAGCTGTTCGACGTGATCAAGCTGAAGAAGCTCTACGGCAAGGAATACATGGGTGTTGACCGCAGCACCTTCCTGATCGACAAGGACGGCGTGCTGCGTCAGGAATGGCGTGGCGTGAAAGTGCCGGGCCACGTGGACGCGGTACTGGCTGCCGCGCAGGCGCTGAACAAGGCCTGAGCAGGGTCTGAGCAGAGCAACCGACTAAAAAGGGGGCGGCTGATTCAGCCGCCCCCTTTTCATTTCCAGAACAGAGCCGTTCTACAGCAAAGGCGCCACGACCGGCTCCTTGCGCGGCCAGGCATCCAGTACCGCCTTGAACAGGGTGGCCAGGGGAATCGCGAAAAACACCCCCCAGAAGCCCCACAGCCCGCCAAACAGCAGCACCGCGCAGATGATCGCCACCGGATGCAGGTTCACCGCCTCGGAGAACAGCAGCGGCACCAGCACGTTGCCGTCCAGGGTCTGAATGATCCCGTAGACCGCCATCAGATAAATGAACTGATCGCTCCAGCCCCACTGGAACAAGGCAATCAGCGCCACCGGCACGGTCACCACCACCGCCCCGACGTAGGGCACCACCACCGAAATCCCCACCAGCAGCGCCAGCAGGGCCGCGTAGTTCAGCCCCAAGGCAACGAAGGCGATGTAGGTCACCCCTCCGCAAATGACGATCTCGATCACCTTGCCACGAATGTAATTGGCGATCTGCCGGTTCATCTCCTGGGCCACCCGGGTGATCAGCGCCCGCTCGCGCGGCAGGTAACCGCGCACCCACTGGCTGATCATTGCCCGATCCTTGAGGAAGAAAAACACCAGGATCGGCACCAGCACCAGATAGATCATGATGTTGACCAGCAGCGGCAGGCTGGACAGCGAGAAGGTCAGCGCCCACTGGCCGAACTTGCCGATCTCGCCGCGCGCCACCTCGATCGCCTGCAACACCTGTTCGTCGGACACCAGGTGCGGATAACGCTCCGGCAACAGCAGAAGCAGCGATTGCCACTTGGCGAGCATTCCCGGCAACTCGTTGAACAAGGTGATCAACTGGTGCCATAGCAGCGGCACGACGACCACGATGAACACCAGCAGCAGCCCCATGAACAAGGCAAAGACCAGGCCCACCGCCGCCCCGCCTGGCAAACGCCAGCGCTCCAGCGTGAGCACCAGCCCCTGCATCAGGTAGGCCAGCACCATCCCCGCCAATACCGGCGCGAGCATGCCGCCCAGGGTCAGCACCGCGGTGAAGGCCAGGAACAACAGAACGGCCAGTACCACGGCCTCTTCATCGGAGAAGTAGCGCTGAATCCAGTCGCGTAACACTTTGAACATCAATGATCCTTAGACAGAGGCGCGATGATTTCCGGGGCGGTTCAGGCCTTCTTCAGCCAGTAACGATAGACCCCGGCTTCGTCTTCCTCGCGAAGCAGGGTATGACCGGCCAAACGGGCAAAGGTGCGGAAGTCGCGCTGGGAACCGGCATCCGTGGCGATCACCTTGAGCACCGCGCCGCTGGCCAGGCGATTGAGTTCCATCTTGGCCTTGAGCAGCGGCAGCGGGCAGTTCAGTCCGCTGGCATCGAGCTCGGCGTCGTGGGCTACAGCATCAGTCATTGCGTCACTCCGGGAGGGTCGTCGAGGTCCCTAGAATATCTGGTCCAAGGCCTGGTGTCCGGCTACAGTAGACTCTTTGTCGACTAAGGCTTTGTGCATGACTTTTTTGCGCCCTACCCTGCTGACGCTCGCTTGCCTGCTCGCCTCACCAGGCTTCGCCGACGACCTGCCGTCACTCGGTGATGCCAGTTCTGCCATTGTCTCGCCCCAACAGGAACACCAACTGGGCCGCGCCTGGCTGGCACTGCTGCGCAGCCAGGTTTCGCAACTCAACGACCCGCAACTCAAGGATTACGTCGAAACCAGCGTCTACAAGCTGGTCGAGACCAGCCAGGTCAACGACCGGCGCCTCGAATTCATCCTGATCAACAGCCCGCAACTCAACGCCTTTGCTGCTCCAGGCGGGATTGTCGGGGTCAACGGTGGCCTGTTCCTCAACGCCCAGACCGAAGGCGAATATGCCTCGGTGCTGGCTCACGAATTGGCGCACTTGTCGCAACGCCACTTCGCCCGCGGCGTCGAGGCCTCGCAACGCATGCAGGTGCCGATGATGGCCGCCCTGCTGGCCGGTATCGTGATCGCCGCGGCAGGCGGTGGCGACGCCGGGATCGCCGCCATTGCCGGCACCCAGGCCGCGGCCATCCAGGAACAACGGCGTTTCTCCCGGCAGAACGAGCAGGAAGCCGACCGCATCGGCATCCTCAACCTGGAAAAGGCCGGTTATGACCCGCGCTCCATGCCGACCATGTTCGAGCGCCTGATGCGTCAGTACCGCTTCGACGCCAAGCCGCCGGAGTTCCTGCTGACTCACCCGGTCACCGAATCGCGGATCGCCGACACCCGCAACCGCGCCGAACAGGCCAAGGCCGGCGGCAAGGAAGACAGCCTGCGTTACCAGCTGATTCGCGCACGGGTGCAGTTGATCTACGAAGAGTCTCCCGGCATGGGCGCCAAGCGTTTCCGCGCCCAGCTCGACGAAAACCCGAAAAACGACATCGCTCGCTATGGCCTCGCCATCGCCCAGATCAAGGGCAGCCAGTTCAACGATGCCCGGGAAAACCTCAAGCAACTGCTGGCCAAGCAACCTAACGACATCACCTACAACCTGGCCCAGATCGACCTGGACACCGCCACCAGCCGCTTTTCCGACGCCCAGGCCCGGGTGGACAAGATGCTTGCGCAGTACCCGGGCAACTATCCACTGAACCAGGTCAGGGTCGATCTGCTGCTCAAGCAGAATCGCCCAGCGGACGCCGAAAAGGCTCTGGAGAACCTGCTCAAGACCCGCTCCGACGATCCGGACGTCTGGTACTCGGTGGCGGAAACCCGTGGCCTGTCCGGTAATATCATCGGCCTGCATCAGGCGCGGGCCGAATACTTTGCCCTGGTCGGCGACTATCGCCAGGCGATCCAGCAGCTGGACTTCGCCAAACGTCGCGCTGGCAGCAACTTCCCCCTGTCTTCACGGATCGACGCCCGCCAGCGCGAGCTGATGGACCAGGAGCAGATGGTCAAGGACATGATGCGCTGAACCCAACCGGCGCCCACAAAAAAGCCCGCCTCTTTCGAGGCGGGCTTTTTATTGCGCGATCAACCCGCCAGGCGGATTACTCGGCCAGCTTGAAAGTAATGAAGCTGGCGCGTCCCTGACGCAGAACCCGCATCGAAACCGAACGGTTCTTCGGCAGCGCCTGGGCGATTTCAGTGAAGTTCTTGGTCGAAGTGATCGCCTGATTGTTCAGGTGAGTGATCACATCGCCCGGTTGCAGGCCGATCAGTGCAGCTGGACCGTCCTGAACTTCCTTGATCACCACACCGCCCTTGAGGTCGTAGGTTTTCTTCTGCTCATCGGTCAGCTCGACCACCGCAACACCCAGACGGTTGCTGCTGCGCTCGGCACCGGACTTGCCAATGACGTCCAGGGTCTTGTCTTCGTCCGGAATCGCACCAACGGTCAATTCGACGTTCTTGCGCTTGCCGTCACGAATCACTTCCAAATTGGCTTTCGCGCCCGCCTTGAGGGCCCCCACCAAATGCGGCAGGTCCGCCGACATGATGATCGGTTGACCGTTCATGCTCAGGATCACATCACCCACCTGCAAGCCGCCCTTGGCCGCCGGGCCGTCGTCCTGGATCTGTGCCACCAGCGCACCGGCCGGTTTCTCCAGGCCGAAGGATTCCGCCAGGTCCTTGTTCACTTCCTGAATGACCACGCCCAGCCAGCCGCGGCTGACTTTGCCACCGGCTTTCAGCTGGTTGGAAACGTCCATGGCGACATCGATCGGGATAGCGAAGGACACACCCATGAAACCACCGGAACGGGTGTAGATCTGCGAGTTGATACCCACCACTTCACCGGCCAGGTTGAACAGCGGACCGCCGGAGTTGCCCGGGTTGATCGGCACGTCGGTCTGGATGAACGGCACGTAGTTTTCGTTTGGCAGGCTACGACCGATGGCACTGACGATGCCCTGGGTCACGGTGTGGTCGAAACCGAACGGCGAGCCGATGGCCACGACCCACTGACCGGCCTTCAGGTCCTGGGATTTGCCCAGTTTCAGCACCGGCAGGTCCTTGCCATCGATCTTCAGCAATGCCACGTCGGAACGTGGATCGGTGCCGATCAGCTTGGCTTTCAATTCGCTGCGGTCAGCCAGACGGACAAGGATTTCATCCGCGTCGGCAATCACATGGTTGTTGGTCAGGATGTAACCGTCCGACGAAATAATGAAGCCAGAACCCAGGGACTGGGCTTCACGCTGGCGATCGCCCCGTGGCGAACGCGGCTGCGGCGGCATGCCACGCTCGAAAAACTCGCGCAGCATCGGTGGCAGGCCTTCGAGGTCCGGCATCTGGGCAGAAACCTTGCGGTCCGGGAGCTTCTGCGTGGTACTGATGTTGACCACGGCAGGCGATGCCTGCTCGACCAGTTGCGTGAAGTCGGGCAAGTCCGCCGCCTGCGCGCTGACGGCCTGACCGAGCACCAGCACAGTAGCGAAAATGGAAAGATAGGATTTCAAACGTGGTATCGACATACGGCTCCCATTGCAACGAGCGTGGTTAAGCGATAGGGAACAAGAAATACCAAGCGACTCGCGCAGTACTTTTGTCCCGGAAACGACAAACAAGGCCAGAACCTAGTGGCTCTGACCTATAAGAAAAAACAGGAGGTTTTGCAAATGAAAATGTTCACCGAACATTTAGATATCTCGATTGCAGAGCTGGCATTGCAGACCTCTTACACAACCAACATTAACGCTCGATGAACACCTGAGGCTGATACTCACTGCGCCTTGGGCGCAGTGGCGTCGGTACGCATCGACAAGGCGATCCGCTCGGCGGTGCCGATAGGTATCTCGCCCACCACCGTCACCATCATCTCGCCTTCTGGCGTGGTCAGGCGTCGGGAGACCGCCACGGTCGGGCCCAGTTGAGTGCGGGTGTCGGTCACCGTCGCACCATTGAGCGGTTCGAGGAACACCGAGAAGCGGGCCAGGCCATCGTCATACATCAGGCTGTTGACCATGGTCTTGGTGTCGGGATCCTTGCGCGCACTACTGCTGGTCAATTCGAAGCCTGGCGGCAGCCAGTCCGAGTACCAGGTCTGCGCAGCTTTCACCGCGGAAGCCTTGTCGCTGTCCAGGGCCACGGCCTTGCATTCGGGGCTGGCCTGCAGCTCGCTGTCCTTCGGTATATCCGTCGTATCCAGGCGAGTGAACTGGAAGCGCTCGAGCAATTGCCCCTTATCGTTCAACAGCAACGATTTCAGCGGCAGGCCCGTCTCGCGGTCCAGATGCAATTCAAAACCATAACGGTGCTGGTCCCGCGGGGTCAGGGAAACGATGACCGCCGCACGCCCAGCCACACGCGACTTGCCGATGACGGCAAGGTCGTACCAATTCTTGAGCTTTTCTGGATCGAGTGAGTGGGCCGAAGCGTTGGGGGCATCCCCCAGTCCAGCCACCAGCGTACCGCTGACACATTGGGTACGCCCATCAACACGCACAACCTCTTGAGCGGAACCGTCGAGCTGAATCAGCCGCTCGCGGACCTGACCATCCTGGACGCGATGCCAGATGTTATGGGTAGAAAAACTACCGTTACGCTCGTAGACGAAAGTACCCTGGAAGCTTTGCTGCTGTTCGGCTTGCCCAAGACGTTTCAACCAATCCTGAGCTTCGTCGGCGTGGGCTGGAACAATGAACCAGCCGCTGAGCAGAAGCGAGAGTAGAGGGATGGCGCGCATGATCCTCCTTAACGGTTTTCCAGGCTCGCCGCACGAGCATAAGGCAGAGCGCTTTCAGTGCCCTTCAGTGCAGCTTGTTGAGCATGCTGACGCAGGTAGCTTGGCAGACGCTGATCGTGCCAGCCCGGCTGACCTTGCAATACGCCGTTGGCCATAGGGCCAGTGGCTTCCGAGCTCTCATTGTAGCCGGCCAATACAGCTGGGCCTTTTACTTGAGGAGCGGCCAGGGTTGGCTGGTTCGATTGCTGTGCCAGTTCGACACCTTCGATCTCGTCCTGGTTGTACAGGCGAACACCCGCCAATACGGCAACGGTCACCGATGCGGCAACAGCCAGGCGACCCAGGCTGCGCCATGGACCACGAGTGGCCTTGGCCGGTACGGCTTCGTCAGCCAGCGCAGCAGAAACAGCCGCGGCGATATCCAGACGCGGAAGCAGCAACTCCTTGTGCATGGCCGCCCGGGCGATCTGGTAACGAGCCCAGGTCTCACGGGTTTCCACTTCGTCGACGGCATTCAATACCCGACGTAATTCCAGTTCGTCCGCTTCGTTATCCATCACCGCGGACAGCGATTCCTGCAGGGCTTCACGACTCATGGCGGTTCCTCTCTTGGCTGTCGCCGCTGTCTCAGGTTTCCTGCAACAACGGCTGCAGGGCTTTATCGATGGCCTCCCGAGCGCGGAAAATCCGGGAGCGCACGGTACCCACCGGACATTGCATGACACTGGCAATGTCCTCGTAACTCAGACCATCGAATTCACGTAAAGTTAAAGCCGTACGCAAATCTTCTGGCAGTTGCTGAATGGTTCGATGGACGGTGCCTTCGATCTCATCCCGCAGCAATGCGCGCTCCGGCGATTCGAGATCCTTGAGGCCATGATCGCCATCGTAGAACTCCGCATCCTCGGAACTGACATCGCTATCCGGCGGCCGACGGCCGCGTGAAACCAGATAGTTTTTCGCCGTGTTGATGGCGATACGATACAGCCACGTATAAAACGCACTGTCACCGCGGAAATTACCAAGCGCACGGTAAGCCTTGATAAAGGCTTCTTGTGCAACATCCTGGGCTTCATGGGTGTCGTGCACGAAACGCACGATCAACCCGAGAATTTTGTGCTGGTATTTCAGCACTAGCAGATCGAAAGCTCGCTTGTCGCCGCGCTGAACGCGCTCGACCAGCTGCTGATCCTCTTCCTGGGTTAGCATGAACACTCCTCGATAAGCTCGGAGGAGGCTTGCATAACTAAACGATCAGGCTTGCAAACATAGACTCGGGCTTTTCGCAAAAGTTCTCCCCCTCCAAGCAAGTTTCCTGCGGGCTCTGACTTTGGCACGCACGAAAAACGCAGCGCGGGCAAGGCCGGCTGCGCGAATAATCCTGTCGTCGAATCGAGCTGCAAGACCACAACACAAGTCCTGCATGAAAACCGACGCTGTCCCTTCTATCAGGCAACCTTCTATTGAGTTTAGGGCCGTATCAAAAGTTCCCAATCTTTATAGCCGTGCGGAGCGAACATTGTGTAACCATGAAGAGAAAAAGGTTGCTACATCTTCGATACAGTCGCCAGCTCGCAATAAATCGAGCCACCCACCATAACCTCTGAAAGCCGCCTTTCCCGCGCCCATAATTTCATAATGCCACGAAGGCACCGCTATTGTGCCGATCCCCCCCTCTATATACTAGTGGGCTGCATGGCTGCTTTGACTCGCCGATCCAGGCGTCTTGCGCCAACCCCGACCCGGGTCGCTTTTGAGCGGAATCTTCCAATGAGCCAACAGTTTCAACACGATGTTCTGGTGATAGGCAGCGGCGCTGCCGGTTTGAGCCTTGCGCTGACCTTGCCCGGTCATCTGCGCATTGCCGTATTGAGCAAGGGCGATCTCGCCAATGGCTCGACCTATTGGGCTCAGGGTGGCGTCGCGGCAGTGCTGGACGACACCGATACCGTCGAATCCCACGTCGACGACACCCTCAATGCCGGTGGCGGCCTGTGCCATGAAGATGCGGTGCGATTCACCGTCGAGCATAGTCGCGAGGCCATTCAATGGCTGATCGATCAGGGCGTGCCCTTCACCCGTGACGAGCAATCGGGCAATGAAGATGGCGGTTTCGAATTCCACCTGACCCGCGAAGGCGGCCACAGCCATCGCCGCATCATCCATGCCGCCGACGCCACCGGTGCGGCCATCTTCACCACATTGCTGGACCAGGCCCGGCAACGCCCGAATATCGAGCTGCTGGAACAGCGGGTCGCCGTCGATCTGATTACCGAAAAACGCCTGGGACTGGAAGGCGATCGCTGCCTCGGCGCCTATGTACTCAACCGCGCCACGGGCGAAGTCGATACCTACGGCGCGCGTTTTGTCATCCTCGCTTCCGGCGGTGCCGCCAAGGTCTACCTCTATACCAGCAACCCCGATGGCGCCTGTGGCGATGGCATCGCCATGGCCTGGCGTTCGGGCTGCCGGGTGGCCAACCTGGAGTTCAACCAGTTCCACCCGACCTGCCTCTACCATCCGCAGGCCAAGAGTTTCCTGATCACCGAAGCCCTGCGCGGCGAGGGAGCGCTCCTGAAGCTGCCCAACGGCGAACGCTTCATGCCGCGTTTCGATCCGCGCGCCGAGCTGGCGCCGCGGGATATCGTCGCCCGGGCCATCGACCATGAAATGAAGCGCCTGGGTATCGATTGCGTGTACCTGGACATCAGCCACAAACCGGAAGCCTTTATCAAAAGCCACTTCCCGACCGTGTACGAGCGCTGCCTGGAATTCTCCATCGACATCACCAAACAGCCGATCCCGGTGGTACCGGCCGCGCACTACACCTGCGGCGGGGTGATGGTCGACCAGCAGGGCCGCACCGACGTTCCAGGCCTGTATGCCATTGGCGAAACCAGCTTTACCGGCCTGCACGGCGCCAACCGCATGGCCAGCAACTCCTTGCTGGAATGCTTCGTCTATGCCCGTTCCGCGGCAGCCGACATTCTCGAGCAACTGCCGCAGATCGCCATTCCGATCGCCCTGCCCGCCTGGGACGCCAGCCAGGTCACCGACTCCGACGAAGACGTGATCATTGCGCACAACTGGGACGAACTGCGGCGATTCATGTGGGACTATGTCGGCATCGTGCGCACCAACAAGCGCCTGCAACGGGCTCAGCACCGGGTGCGCCTGCTGCTGGACGAAATCGATGAGTTCTACAGCAACTACAAGGTCAGCCGTGACCTGATCGAGCTGCGCAACCTGGCCCAGATCGCCGAGCTGATGATTCGCTCGGCCATGGAACGCAAGGAAAGCCGGGGCCTGCACTACACCCTCGACTACCCGAACCTGCTACCCGAAGCGCTGGATACTATTCTGGTGCCGCCCACCTACGGCGACTGAACTTGAGCCGCACGCGCAGGCGCCGATGCACATCGGCCGCCTGCGCATCCCGCGGCACACAGACCGACCTCACCCAGCGTTCGCCCGGCAGGCGAAAACGCAATACCACCAGCAACGGCAGCGCCAGGCTGTCAGACCGCAGTTGCACCGGCCGCCAACCCTGCCCGGCGCACCACAGCTGCCAGCCATCGACATTACGACGCAGACCGCTGAAAGCCGAGGGATGATTCAGCAGAATCCGCCGCGGTAATGCCCAGGCTCCGTGGCCCAGGCACAGCAGAGCCCCGAGCAGACTGGCCCAGAGCGGAATATCGAGCATCAGCAAGGCGCCCAGCGCGAACAGCTGGGCCAGGAGATAGGCCGCCAGCAATTGCCTGGAAGGCTGCCAGCGGCATTCGAAGGTGTTACTTGGGTTGGACACGATCCAGGATCATGCGGACCATGCGTTGCAGCTCGGGATCTTCGGATTCGGAGCGTTCCATGAACCAGCCGAACATGTCCTGATCTTCGCACTCGAGCAGCCGGACGTAGCAGGCACGGTCAACATCGTTCAGATGCGGATAGACTTCTTTCACGAATGGCACCAGCAACACGTCCAGTTCCAGCATGCCGCGGCGGCTGTGCCAGTAGAGGCGGTTCAGTTCAACATCTTCGACCATGGAGCGCTCCTCAAATAGAGCGCAAGTATACAGCCCGAGGGACGCCAGAACAGTCGGCTTTGGTCGGTCACCACCCATCCTTTGTGAACTACCCATTTCAAGGGCGCCACCTTATGATGTTCGCCAGACTTTTTACCCTGCGATGACCCATGGCTGATTCCGCTTTTTTCTGCTCCCTGTCCCACGAGGGCGTTCTCGCCGTCCGCGGCCCCGATTCCAGCAAGTTCCTTCAGGGCCAGCTGACCTGCAATCTCAACTACCTCAGCGACAGCCAATCGAGCCTGGGCGCCCGTTGCACCCAGAAAGGCCGCATGCAATCGAGCTTTCGCATCCTGCTCGAAGGCGATGGCTGCCTGCTGGCCATGGCCACCGAGTTGCTGGAGCCGCAACTGGCGGACCTGAAAAAATACGCGGTGTTTTCCAAGGCCAAGCTCAGCGATGAAAGCGCCCTGTGGGCGCGCTTCGGCCTGGGCAACGCCGCTGCGGTACTGGCCGGTCTCGGGCTGCAACTGCCGCCGGAAGACGGCGCGGTCGCTCGCAACGACGGCCTGATCGCCATTCGTGTTTCAGCGGAGCGGGCCGAGCTCTGGGCACCAGCCGATCAAGCCGGGGTCCTGCGTGAAAAACTGTCCGCGCAACTGCCCGAAGGCGATCTCAATCAATGGTTGCTGGGCCAGATCCGCGCCGGCATCGGCCAGGTCATGCCAGCCACCCGTGAGCTGTTCATCCCGCAAATGCTCAATCTGCAGGCCATCGGCGGCGTCAGTTTCAAGAAAGGCTGCTACACCGGCCAGGAAATCGTCGCGCGCATGCAGTACCTGGGCAAACTCAAGCGCCGCCTCTATCGCCTGGCCCTGAACGTCGAAGAGTTGCCGGAACCCGGTACCCCGCTGTTCTCCCCGACCCACGGTAGCTCCATCGGCGAAGTGGTGATCGCCGCGCGCGCCGAACAAAACATTGAACTCCTGGCCGTGCTGCAAGCCGAAGCTGCAGAGGATGGCAATCTCCATCTCGGCGCGCTCGAAGGTCCCGGGCTGCAGCTGCTGGACCTGCCTTACCAGCTGGATCGCGATCGAGAAATCCAGCGCTGATCGCCGCAACTTCCTGCAATACCCCTAGAGAACAGAAATGAGTGAGCTGGCGGAAAAGGTCCAACAGGATTTGGTTGAGGCCATCGATAACGATGACCTGGTTCTGCCAACGTTACCGGAAGTGGCCCTGCAGATTCGCCGGGCCGCCGAAGATCCGGAAATCAGCGTCAGTACCCTGAGCAAAGTGATTGGCCGTGATACGGCGCTGTCGGCGCGCCTGATCAAAGTGGTCAACAGCCCGCTGCTGCGCGCCACCCAGGAAGTCACCGACCTGCACACTGCGATTACCCGGTTGGGTGTCAACTACAGCAGCAACCTGGCCATCGGCCTGGTCATGGAGCAGATCTTCCATGCCCGCTCGGAGGTGATCGCGCAGAAGATGCACGACGTCTGGCGCAAAAGCCTGGAAGTGGCCGGCGTCAGCTATGCCCTGTGCCGCAGCCATACCCAGTTGAAGCCTGACCAGGCCGCCCTTGGCGGGCTGGTGCATCAGATCGGCGTGCTGCCGATCCTGACCTATGCGGAAGATCACTATGAGCTGCTGTCCGATCCGGTCAGCCTCAACCACGTGATCGAGCACATCCACCCATTGCTGGGGGACAAGCTGTTGCAGGTCTGGGAGTTTCCGGAACAACTGGCGAAATTGCCGGGGCAGTACCTGGACTTCCAACGCCAATCCGTGCGCCTGGATTACGTCGACCTGGTGCAGGTCGCCAGCCTGTATTGCCACAAGGATACCGATCATCCGCTGGCGAAGATCGACGCCCTCAGCGTGCCGGCCTTCAAAAAGCTCGGGATCGACCCCGAGAACAAGGTGATGTGCAGCGATCTGGCCGAATCGCAGTCAATGTTCTACTGAAGCTGTACCGCAAGCCTCTAGCCCGAGTTAAAGCTCACCCGCACCTTCAGTCCCGCCTGCGCGCCGTCGTGCAGGCTGATCTGTGCCAGATGGGCGCGGCAGATTTCGCCGACGATCGCCAGGCCCAGGCCGGAACCGGCGACATGGGGGTTGCGCCGGTAGAAACGCTCGAACACCCGATCGCGCTCTTCCAGCGGAATGCCCGGGCCGTCGTCCTCCACCTCCAGCACCGCCGGCGCGCTGACCCGCAGGATCACGTTTCCGCCGGGTTTGGTGTGGGCCAGGGCATTGTCCACCAGGTTGCTCAGCAACTCATTCAAGAGCGTTGGCTCGCCGCGCAGCCAGACCGGCTCGTCGGCTTCCAGGGCCAGGGCGACCCCTCGGGCGTGGGCCAAGGGCGCCATGGCCATGCCCAACTCCCGAGCCAGCTGGCTGAGATCGAGCAATTGCGCGCCGCCCTCGGCAATCGCCCGGGCGCCGTTTTCGATCCGCGCCAGGGACAGCAGCTGATTGGCCAGGTGGGTCAGGCGATCGGTGCCCTGGGCAGCGCTTTCCAGGGTGCTGCGCCAGGTCTCGGGTTCCGACGCCCGCAGCCCCAGTTCCAGGCGCGCCTTGAGCGCCGCCAGCGGAGTACGCAATTCATGGGCGGCATCGGCGATGAACTGCGCCTGGCGCTCGAACTGCCCACGCAGCCGCTCGGTAAAGTGATTGAGCGCCCGCACTAGCGGCCACAACTCCCGTTGCACCTCCACCAGCGGCAATGGCCGCAAGTCGTCGGGCTGGCGCTCTTCCACCGCGCTGCGCAAACGCTCCAATGGACGCAACGCAGCGCTGACCGCGAACCACACCAGCAGCAAGGCCCCCATGGCCAGCATGCCCAGGCGCAGCAGGGTATCGGCCATCAGGCTGCGAGCCATGCGGACCCGCGCCTCGTCGGTCTCCGCCACACGAATCTCCGCCATACCGTTCATGTTCGGCTCGCTGACCGCCTTGAGCAGGCTCACCACCCGGACGTTCTGCCCTTGATAGGTGGCATCGTAGAACCGCGCCAGCGCCGGGTAATCGTCGGTGCGCGGCGTACCCGGCGGCGGACCGGGCAGGTTTTCGTAACCGGAAATCAGCTTTTGGTGGATGTCGTTGACCTGGTAGTAGATCCGTCCGGCGCTGTCGTAGGCGAAGGTATCGAGGGCGACATAGGGCACATTGGCGCTCAGGCCACCGTCGCGCTGGGACAGGCCGGCGGCGATGGTCCGGGCCGAGGCCAGCAAGGTTCGGTCGTAGGCGGTGTCCGCCGCCTCACGGCCGTTCCAGTAGGCACTCAAGCCGCTGGCCAGCATCAGCACCACCAGCAGCAGCGCCAGGTTCCACAACAGACGCCAGCGCAGGCTGCTGGGCCTATGCATCGCGGCTTTCCAGCAGGTACCCGAGGCCGCGGAAGGTGACGATGGCCACCGGCTGGCCGTCGAGTTTCTTGCGCAAGCGATGGACATAGATCTCGATGGCATCCGGGCTGGCCTCTTCATCCAGGCCGAATACCTGGGAAGCCAGTTGCTCCTTGCTCATGACCCGCCCCGGCCGGGCGATCAGCGCCTCGAGCACCGCCTGCTCGCGGGAGGTCAACGTCAGCAGTTCTTCACCGAGGGTAAAACGCCGGGTATCGAGGTCGTAGGCCAGCACTCCGCAGCGCTGCACCCGCTCGCCGCCAAGCACGCTGCGCCGCAGTAGGGCCTTGACCCGCGCTTCCAGCTCGGTCAGTTCGAAGGGTTTGGCCAGGTAGTCGTCCGCCCCCAGGTTGAGGCCGTGGACCCGGTCCTTCACATCGCTGCGCGCGGTCAACATCAGCACCGGCAGGTTCTTGCCCCGGGCACGCAGGCGCGCCAGCACTTCGAAACCATCCAGGCGCGGCAAGCCCACATCGAGGATCGCCATGGCGTAATCCTCGCTGCCCAGGGCCAGGTCCGCGGCGACCCCATCGTGCAGCACATCCACGGTCAAACCCGTGCTCTTGAGCGCCTGGGCGACACTTTCAGCCAGCTGCAGGTGGTCTTCGACGAGAAGCACGCGCATGGATTTCCTACCTCGTTCAGGGGATCGACGGCACTTTTTATTGCCGCGGAGTTTACAGCCGGGACCGCTGCTGTGAAGCCCGAAAACCGTGAAAGTCTGCTGAAAGGTTAGCGAAAGGTTGGCCCTTTAGAGTCCTGTTACGGATTGTTTCGACTTCCGTGGCTACCTCCGGTGGCCTCCCGAAAAACGCCTCGATGCGTTTTCGCCAATAAGAACAATAACGGAGTACAACACGATGCTGTCCATGCAGCCTCAGGCTTGCCAGCCTGTTCGTTTTTCCCGTCTCAGCCACACCGCCCTCGCCAGTGCCGCCGCCCTTGCCGGTTTCTCACCGATCAGCCAGGCCGCCTTCTTCGAAGACAGCAGCGCCACCCTCGAAACCCGCAACATGTACTTCAACCGCGATTTCCGCAGCGGCACCAGTGCCCAGCAATCCAAGCGCGACGAATGGGCCCAGGGCTTCATGCTCAACCTGCAATCGGGCTACACCGATGGCACCGTAGGCTTCGGCGTCGATGCACTGGGCATGCTCGGCATCAAGCTCGACTCCAGCCCCGACCGCACCGGCACCGGCCTGCTGCCGACCCACGACGACGGGCGCGCCGCCGACGAGTACTCCAAGGTCGGCCTGACCGGCAAAATGAAGATCTCCGCCACCGAACTGAAGATCGGCAGCCTGATCCCGGAACTGCCGACCATCAAGCCCAATGACGGGCGCATCCTGCCGCAGACCTTCGAGGGCGGCCTGCTGACTTCCAAGGAAATCAAGAACCTGACCTTCACCGGTGGCCGCCTGGAGAAAGCCAAGGATCGCGACAGCACCGACTTCGAGGACATCGCCCTCAACAACAAGAACAGCCGCTTCGCCGGCACCGTCGCCGGCAAGCACTTCGACTTCGGCGGCCTGGACTACAAGTTCACCGACAAGATCACCGGCAGCTACCACTTCGCCCAGCTCGCCGAGGTCTACAACCAGCACTTCTTCGGCCTGCTCGCCTCGCAGCCGATGGGCCCGGGCACCTTCGCCACGGACCTGCGCTTCGCCGTCAGTGACGACCAGGGCCAGGCCCGTGGCGGCAAGATCGACAACAAATCCCTCAACGGCCTGGTGAGCTACGCCCTGAACGGGCATAAACTCAGCGCCGGCTACCAGCACATGTCCGGCGACAGCGCCTTCCCCTACCTCGACGGGGCCGACCCCTACCTGGTCAACTTCGTACAGATCAACGACTTCGCCGGCGCCGAAGAACGCTCCTGGCAAGCCCGCTACGACTACGACTTCGGCAAGCTCGGCATCCCCGGCCTGACCTTCATGACCCGCTACCTGAGCGGTGACAACATCGCCCTGAAAAACGGCGACACCGGCAAGGAATGGGAACGCAACACCGAGATCAAGTACGTGGTGCAAAGCGGCACCTTCAAGGACGTCGCGGTACGCCTGCGCAACGCCACCTACCGCTCCAACTATTCGGCTCGCGATGCGGATGAAGTGCGCCTGCTGGTGAGCTACAGCCTGGCGCTCTGGTAATCGATCGACCTTTGGCAGGCGCTGCGCCTGCCAAAGACCCTGGCATGCAATACACAACAACAACTCCTGTGGAGACAAGCATGAACCCATCACTGCGTAAATTGGCCCTCGCCGCCGGCTGTATGCTGTTCGCCGGTCAACTGCTCGCCGCCGCCAGCGGCGAACCCAAGCGCCCGGAATGCATCGCCCCGGCCTCCCCCGGCGGCGGTTTCGACCTGACCTGCAAACTGGCGCAGAGCGCGCTGGTCAACGAAAAGCTGCTGACCAAACCGATGCGCGTGACCTACATGCCCGGCGGTGTCGGCGCGGTCGCCTACAACGCAGTGGTGGCCCAGCGTCCGGCCGACGCCGGCACGCTGGTAGCCTGGTCCAGCGGTTCGCTGCTGAACCTGGCCCAGGGCAAGTTCGGCCGTTTCGATGAAAGCGCGGTACGCTGGCTGGCCGCGGTCGGCACCAGCTATGGCGCCATCGCAGTGAAGAGCGACTCGCCGTACAAGACCCTCGACGACCTGGTCAAGGCACTGAAGAAAGACCCAAGCTCGGTGGTGATCGGCTCCGGCGGCACCGTCGGCAGCCAGGACTGGATGCAGACCGCGCTGATCGCCAAGGCCGCAGGGATTAACCCGCGCGACCTGCGCTACGTGGCCCTGGAAGGCGGCGGCGAAATCGCCACCGCGCTGCTGGGCGGGCACATCCAGGTCGGCAGTACCGACATCTCCGACTCCATGCCGCACATCCAGAGCGGTGACATGCGCCTGCTGGCGGTGTTTGCCGAAAAACGCATCGACGAGCCGGAAATGAAAGACATCCCGACCGCCAAGGAGCAAGGCTACGACATCGTCTGGCCAGTGGTGCGCGGCTTCTACCTCGGGCCGAAGGTCAGCGACGAAGACTACGCCTGGTGGAAAGACGCCTTCGACAAGCTGCTGGCTTCCGAAGAGTTCGCCAAGCTGCGCGACCAGCGCGAACTCTTCCCGTTCGCCATGACCGGGCCGGAACTGGACGCCTATGTGAAGAAACAGGTGGCCGACTACAAGACCCTGGCCAAAGAGTTCGGCCTGATCCAGTGATCGCCCCTGTCTAGCGGTCCTGCCCCTTTCGCGGGGGTAGGGCCCAGGAGTTTCCCATGCTCTTACAACGCATTTTCGCCTCGCTGCTGCTCCTGGTCTGCCTGGGCCTGGCACTGATGGCCTGGCCCTACCAGGCCGCTTTTTCCTACGAACCGGTTGGCCCGCGCGCCTTTCCCCTGCTGATGCTCGGGCTGATGGGCCTGGCGCTGCTGTACATGGTGTTTCGCCCGGCGCCGATCAAGCACAGCGACGACGAGCCGCCGCTGGACCGTGAAACCCTGACCAAGATCAGCATCTGCGTGCTCCTGCTGCTGATCTTCGCCGGTCTGTTCGAACCCCTGGGTTTCATTCTCAGCAGCATCCTGATCGGCATTCCGATGGCGCGCCTGTACGGCGGCCGCTGGGTACCCAGCGCCGTGGTCACCACGCTGATGGCCATCGGTCTGTACGTGCTCTTCGACCGGGTGATGGACGTGCCACTGCCCCTGGGCCTGCTCGACGTTCTGGAGAACTGATATGGATACGCTTGGCTATTTGGGCCAGGGTTTCGGCGTCGCGCTGAGCCCCTACAACCTGGTCACCGCCCTGACCGGCACCCTGATCGGCACTGTGGTCGGCCTGCTTCCGGGCCTGGGCCCGATCAATGGCGTGGCACTGCTGATCCCGATCGCCTTCGCCCTCGGCCTGCCACCGGAGTCGGCGCTGATCCTGCTGGCGGCGGTGTACCTGGGTTGCGAATACGGCGGCCGGATCAGCTCGATCCTGCTGAACATCCCGGGCGAAGCCTCCACCGTGATGACCACCCTCGACGGCTACCCGATGGCGCGCCAGGGCTTGGCCGGGGTGGCCCTGTCGCTGTCGGCCTGGAGTTCGTTCATCGGCGCCTTCATCGCCACCTGCGGCATGGTGATGTTCGCCCCGCTGCTGGCGAAATGGGCGATCGCCTTCGGCCCGGCGGAGTACTTCGTGCTGATGGTGTTCGCCATTGTCTGCCTCGGTGGCATGGCGGGTGACCGACCGATCAAGACCTTTATCGCGGCATTGATCGGGCTGTTCCTGTCGTCGGTCGGCATCGACGCCAACAGCGGCGTGTACCGCTTCACCGGCGATAACATCCACCTCACCGACGGCATTCAGTTCGTGGTGCTGGTACTGGGCCTGTTCTCCATCAGCGAGATCCTGTTGCTGCTGGAAAAAACCCACCGTGGCCAGGAAGCGGTGAAAGCCACCGGGCGGATGATGTTCAACTTCAAGGAAGCGGCGTCAGTGTTCGTGGTGAACATCCGTTGCGGCCTGCTGGGCTTCATCATGGGCGTCTTGCCGGGTGCCGGCGCGACCCTGGCCAGCGCCGTGGCCTACATGACCGAAAAACGCATC
The DNA here is from genome assembly GCF_017349775.1 of Pseudomonas sp. GW460-12-10-14-TSB1. Taxonomy (NCBI): domain Bacteria; kingdom Pseudomonadati; phylum Pseudomonadota; class Gammaproteobacteria; order Pseudomonadales; family Pseudomonadaceae; genus Pseudomonas; species Pseudomonas sp. GW460-12-10-14-TSB1. The sequence continues at coordinate 9,662 of NZ_JACNAC010000032.1, read as the reverse complement.
GCCGGCGCCAGCGGCAAGTTCGGCCAGGGCGACAAGCGCGGCCTGGCGGCTCCGGAAACCGCGATCGGCGCCTCGGCCTGCGGTGCCCTGGTACCGATGCTGACCCTCGGCGTCCCCGGCTCGGGCACCACCGCGGTGATGATCGGCGCCCTGTCGCTGTACAACATCACCCCGGGCCCGCTGCTGTTCCAGCAGCAACCGGACATCGTCTGGGGCCTGATCGCCTCGTTGTTCATCGCCAACATCATGCTGGTGATCCTCAACATCCCGATGATCCGCGTCTTCACCCGCATCCTCGCCGTGCCGAACTGGGCCCTGGTGCCGGTGATCGCAATCATCACCGGGATCGGCGTCTACGCGGTGCACGCCACCACCTTCGACCTGTTCCTGATGGTCGGCATCGGCATCTTCGGCTACATCCTGCGCAAGCTGGACTTCCCACTGTCGCCGGTGCTGCTGGGCTTTATCCTCGGCGGGCTGATGGAGCAGAACCTGCGTCGCGCGCTGTCGATCTCCAATGGCGCGATGGAAATCCTCTGGTCCAGCCCGATTACCGTCGGCGTCTGGGTGCTGACCGTGATCATGCTGCTGATGCCACTGCTGCGCATCTGGCGCAAGCGTTCGGCCCTGCAACGCGCCGTGGCCGATGTCTGAGGCCAGCTTCAAACAGTGGTGGGGTACGCCCCTGGTCGGTCTGGTCGGCGGTTACCTCGCCAGCCAGATCGGCTGGCCGCTGCCGTGGATGGTCGGCTCGTTGCTGGCGATCATCCTGGTGCGCTGCCTGACGCCCTGGCAACTGGGGGAAATCCCCGGCGGCCGCAAATGCGGGCAATGGGTGGTGGGGATCGGCATCGGCCTGCACTTCACCCCGGTGGTGATGGAGCAGGTCATGAGCCACTTCGGCCTGATCTTCTTCGGTGCCCTGGTCACCAGCCTGTCCAGCGTGGTCGGGGTGTGGCTGCTGCGGCGCACCGGCGAAGACCGGGCCACCGCATTCTTTTCCAGCATGCCGGGCGGCTCCGGCGAGATGGTCAACCTCGGCGCACGCAACGGCGCGGTGCTCAGCCGTGTGGCGGCCGGGCAAAGCCTGCGGGTGCTGGTGGTGGTCTTGTGTGTACCGGCGGCTTTCAAGTACCTGCTCGGTGAAGGCGTGCCCCAACTGCATCCGGCCAGTGTCGATTGGCGCTGGCTGGCGGTATTGTTTCCGGCGGGCGCCCTGCTCGCCTGGCTCTGGCAGCGTCTGCGCCAGCCCAACCCCTGGTTGTTCGGGCCGCTGCTGGTCAGCGCCGCGGTCAGTATCGGCTGGGACCTGCACATCGGTCTGCCGGACGGCGGCAGCCAGATCGGCCAGTGGCTGATCGGCAGTGGCCTGGGCTGTCACTTCAATCGCCAGTTCTTCCGCCGCGCGCCCTCGTTCATGGGTCGGACCCTGATCGGCACGGCGCTGACCATGCTGATCGCCGGTCTCGCGGCCGTGGCCTTGAGCGCCCTGACTCATCTGGACCTGCGTTCACTGACGTTGGGCATGATGCCCGGCGGCATCGCGGAAATGAGCCTGACGGCCGAGACCCTGCAACTGTCGGTACCGCTGGTGACGGCGATGCAGGTGATGCGCTTGCTGTTCGTGCTGTTCCTGGCCGAGCCGCTGTTCCGGCATTGGAATCGGCAGCCAGAGAACGTCTGACGTATCCGGTCGTTCTTAATCGCGGGCAAGCCTCGCTCCTACAGAATCCCGTTGATTCTTTAGGAGCGAGGCTTGCCCGCGATGACGTTCTTCAAAACCCCATCAAACCGGCGGCAACCGCCATTCGATCGGCGTCTCGCCATTCTGCTCAAGGTACTTGTTGGTCCGGCTGAAATGCCCGCAACCGATAAAGCCGCGGTACGCCGACAGGGGCGACGGGTGCACCGAGGTCAGCACCAGGTGCTTGGTGGCATCGATCAGCTTCTGCTTGCTCTGGGCATGGGAGCCCCACAGCAGGAACACCAGGTGCGGCTGGTGCTGGCTCACCACTTCGATGATCCGGTCGGTGAAATGCTGCCAGCCCCTGCCCGCGTGGGAAGCAGCGTTGGCCCGCTGCACGGTCATGGTGGTGTTGAGCATCAGCACGCCTTGGTCGGCCCAGCTCTGCAGGTAGCCGTGGTTGGGCATGTCGATGTTCAGGTCGCGCTTGAGCTCTTTATAGATGTTCACCAGGGACGGCGGCGCCGGTACGCCCGGCTGCACCGAGAAGCACAGGCCGTGGGCCTGGCCCGGGCCGTGGTAAGGGTCCTGGCCGAGGATCACCACCTTGACCTTGTCCAGCGGCGTGGAATTCAGCGCATTGAAAATCAACGGGCCCGGCGGGTAGATCTCCTTGCCGGCGGCATGTTCCTGACGCAGGAACTCGCGTAACTCCGCCATGTAAGGCTGGTCGAATTCGGCACGCAGTGCCTGCTTCCAGCTGGGTTCGAGTTTGATACGGTCGTCATCGGTCATGGTTGCACCCGGTAAAATCAATGGGCGCACCCTAGGAAAGCCCACCACGCTTGTCAATTGATCTGACGCAGAACCGCCACTTTCGCCTATAGCGATCATACTGAACGCTCAAATTCCCGATCGAGGTCACGATGAATCTGCACTTCGAAGAACTCACCGGCACCGACGGCGCGCGCATCGCAATTGCCAGCCTGGATGCCGAACAATCCCTCAACGCTTTGTCCCTGCCAATGATCCACCTGTTGAGCGACCGCCTGGAAGCCTGGGCCAGGGATCCGCAAGTGGTCTGTGTGCTGTTGCGCGGCAACGGCGCCAAAGCCTTTTGCGCCGGCGGCGAAGTGCGCAGCCTGGTCCAGGCCTGCCTGGCCAACCCCGGCGAAGTGCCGCCACTGGCCGCGCAATTCTTCGCCGCGGAATACCGTCTCGACTACCGCCTGCACACCTACCCGAAACCGCTGATCTGCTGGGGCCACGGCTATGTGCTCGGTGGCGGCCTGGGCCTATTGCAGGGCGCCAGCATTCGTATCGTCACGCCGAGCAGCCGCCTGGCGATGCCGGAAATCAGTATCGGCCTGTACCCGGATGTCGGCGCCAGCTGGTTCCTCTCGCGCCTGCCGGGCAAGCTCGGGCTGTTCCTCGGCCTGACCGGCGCGCATATGAACGGCCGCGATGCCATCGACCTGGACCTGGCCGACCGCTTCCTGCGGGACGACCAGCAGGAAGCGCTGATCGACGGGCTGTTGCAGCTCAACTGGCAGGAACAGACGCCGATGCAGCTCAACAGCCTGCTCAAGGCCCTGCAACAGGAGGCCGTTGAGCAAATGCCCGCGGCCCAGTGGCTGCCACGGCGCCAGCAGATCGACGAGTGGCTGGACGTCAGCGACGTTCGCTGTGCCTGGCGAGCCATCAGCCAACTGCACAATCACTCGGATGCCCTGCTGGCCCGGGCGGCGAAAACCCTCAGCGAAGGCTGCCCACTGACCGCCTGCCTGGTCTGGGAACAGATCCAGCGAGCCCGGCACCTGTCCCTGGCCCAGGTGTTCCAGATGGAATACACCCTGAGCCTGAACTGCTGCCGGCATCCCGAATTCAGCGAAGGGGTGCGGGCGCGCTTGATCGACAAGGACCACAAACCCCGCTGGCACTGGCTGGACATCAACAGCATCCCCGACGCCGTGGTGCAGGCGCATTTCCACAAGGCCTGGGAAGGCCGTCACCCCTTGGCGGATCTGTCGGACTTCTGAAAGCCAGCCATGAAAAAAGCGGCGCTCCAGGCGCCGCTTGTTCGTTGTGGGCAGATCAGCGGTTGTGATGACGGTCACGGCGGTGATCGTCGCGACCGCGATCGCTCCAGTCCCGATCGCCGCGCCGGCCATCATGATCGCGGCGACCGTCGTGGCGCCGGTAGTCGTTGTTCCAGCCCTGGCGGTGGCCATCCCAGCCACGGTTCGGGTAGGCGCGGTAAACGGCCCGCGGCGCCGACTGGTAGTAACGCGGTGCCGATTGGTAATACCGCGGCTGGTAGTACCGGGGCGCTGGTTGGTAGTACCGAGGCGCAGATTGGTAATAACGCGGCGCGTAATAGCCGCGGCCGGAAGAATAATAGGAGCCGCCGTAATAGACCGGCGCCGGCGTCGTATAGACCTCAGAGCGGTAGTAAGTGGAACCTCCGTCGTAGTCGTAATAGGGAACGCAGGCAGAAAGAGCCAAACCCAGGAACGCAGTGAGAAGAATTCGACGATACATGGCGGCCTCCTGGACCGCTGATGGGCCATGCCAGCGACGCTGGCCGGCGGCAGCCAAGGATGTTCTGGCTGACGGAATATCTGACCGTGAAAACGGGATCTGGTGCGATTTTCGTTACACCTTGATACAAGTCGCCACGCAAGGATTTTGGATCCGAAAATGCCCGGTTTTCGCGGGCTGTGAGCCATTACCGGCGAGCTATCAAATGACGCAGCTACTCACCGGTACTGCCACTAGAATGCTTGCATCGGGTCACTGCCACGGAGTCGCCCATGCCGCTTAGTTCCCCGCTGTATTCGCAACGCTGGTTGATCATCACACTCATCGCGCTGCTGGGCTGCGGTTTTATGGCCACTTCCTTGCTCAGCTATTACGCCTCGCGGACCTCGATCCGCGACAACATCGTCAACACCGAGCTGCCGCTGACCTCCGACACTGTGTATTCGGAGATCCAGAAAGACCTGGTACGACCGATCCTGATTTCTTCGATGATGTCCCGCGATACCTTCATGCGCGACTGGGTGCTGGGTGGCGAGCGCGACCCCGAGCAGATGACCCGCTATCTCAACGAGGTCATGACCCACTACGGCGCCTACACCGCCTTCTTCGTCTCCAACAGCACCCTGACCTACTACCATGCCAAGGGCGTGCTGAAAAAAATCAGTCCTGATACACCCCTCGACGCCTGGTATTTTCGCGTCCGCGACATGGCCACGCCGTATGAGATCAACGTCGATCCGGACCAGGCCAACCAGAACAACCTGACGTTTTTCATCAACTACAAGGTCTACGACTACCAGGACAATTTCATCGGCGTCGCCGGTGTCGGTCTCAAGGTAGATACGGTGATCAAGCTGCTCGACCGCTACCAGCAGCGTTATCAGCGCAGTGTGTATTTCGTCGATACCCAGGGCCGGATCGTCCTCACCGGGGCCGAAGGCGGTCCGCAAGGCGCGCGGGCCGGCCAGTCGCTGCTCGAACTGGAAAACCTGCACGACCTGCGGGCCAAGCTGCCCACGCCCCACAGCGGCAACTATGAATACAACGCCCAGGGCCAGCGGCACTTTCTCAATGTGCGTTTCATTCCCGAGCTGAACTGGTACCTGTTCGTCGACAAGCACGAGGGCAGCGCCCTGGGCGATATCCGCCGCTCGCTGTACCTCAACCTGCTGATCTGCCTGGTGATCACCCTGATCGTGCTGGCCCTGCTCAACGGCGTGATCAGGCGCTTCCAGCGCAAGATCGAAACCCAGGCCACCCTCGACAGCCTCACCGGCCTGCCCAACCGTCGCGGCTTCGACCTGCTGGCCCTCCAGGCCATGCATGAAGCCCAGCGCGAACCCAAGCCGCTGACCGCCCTGCTGCTGGACCTGGATCACTTCAAACGCCTCAACGACACCCACGGCCACCTCGCCGGCGACCAGGTGTTGAGCGGCTTCGCCCGGCACCTGGAAAGCTGCCTGCGCCAGTCCGATATCGTTTGCCGCTGGGGCGGCGAAGAGTTCATCGTGCTGCTCAAGGACACCGACAGCGCCACGGCGCTGAAGATTGCCGAGAAGATCCGCCTGCTGATCGAGCAACAGAGATATGCCTATGAGGGCAAGAATCTGCACCTGACCGTCAGTATCGGCGTGACCACGCTGCAGGCGGACGATACCCTGCACAGTCTGCTGTCGCGCGCCGACCATGCGATGTACCGTGCCAAGCAGAGCGGCCGTAACCGAACCTGCGTGGAAATGCCTCACTCCAGTTATGAATGAATCGACCCTGAACAGCCCCAACCTCTGCCCGGCCTGCGGCGCCCGCAACGACTGCAGCCTGGCCGACCCGCGTACCGCCGACCAGGCCTGCTGGTGCTACAGCGTGAGCATCGACCCGGCGGTGCTCGAATCCCTGCCGCCGGAGCTGCGCGATCGCGCCTGCCTGTGTCCGCGCTGCGCCCAGGTCGAGGCGCAACTGCAAGCGGTCGCCAGGCCGATCCCGTAAGATGCGCAGCCTTTTGCCAGCCTGCCGATAGCCATGCGCGTTGACCGTTTCCTCAGTAACCTGCCCCGCTTCAACCGCCAGCAGGTGCGCCTGTTGCTGGTGGCAAAGCGCATCCGTATCGACGGTCAGGTGGTCAGCGATCCCCACGCCGAGGTGCGGGAATTCAGCCGGGTCGAACTCGACGACGAAGTGCTGCAGGCCGGCAAGCCGCCGCGCTATTTCATGCTGCACAAACCCATGGGCTGCGTCAGCGCCACCCGCGATCCCGAACACCGCACCGTGCTCGACCTGCTGGACGAACCGGACAAGCACGAGCTGCACATCGCCGGGCGCCTGGACTACAACACCACCGGCCTGCTGATCCTCACCAACGACGGCAGCTGGTCGCGGCGCCTGACCCAGCCACAGACCAAATTGCCGAAGCGCTATTACGTCGAGACGGAACAGGACATAGGCCCGGAGTACGCCGAGACCTTCGCCCGGGGCCTGTACTTCGCTTTCGAGGACCTCACCACCCTGCCCGCCGAGTTGCAGATCCTCGGCCCCCGGTGCGCGCGGCTGAGCATCGTCGAAGGCCGCTATCACCAGGTCAAGCGCATGTTCGGCCACTTCGACAACAAGGTCTTGCGCCTGCACCGCGAACGCATGGGACCGCTGGTCCTCGACGAAAACCTGGCGCCTGGCGAGTACCGATCGCTGACCGATGAAGAAATCCGCCTGATCTGATTGCCTGCGATTTCTCTAGCTGTTGTAAGCCATCGACGACGGTCGTCACCATTCAGCCGAAATTGTCGAACAATTTACCAAACGGCACTTGCGGGACGGCGTTCTCCCTGCTTGAATCAGTCCGTCGGCCGAAATGTGACCGATGAGTCACCAACATACTCTAAGAAATCCTTTGCCGTCCGAGCCGCCTGTGCTCATTCCTGTTGTCCGGCAAATTGCCCGCCTATAACAACACCCGTCGACCATCTGTGCGGATCGACATGGGCTAAAAATTCCAGGCGAATGCCTACCTGTCACAAATCTCGTGCACCCTCGGTTGCGCGCATACCCGCTTGCCAGGAGTCTTATGACATGAGGCCAGAAATCGCTGTGCTGGATATACAAGGTCAGTATCGGGTTTACACGGAGTTCTATCGCGCGGATGCCGCAGAAAAGACCATTATTCTGGTCAACGGCTCAATGGCCACCACTGCGTCTTTTGCGCAGACCGTGAAGAATCTGCATCCGCAATTCAACGTGGTGCTCTACGACCAGCCCTACGCCGGTCGTTCGAAAGCCCACAACAGACACGAGAAAATGCTCACCAAGGAAGTCGAAGGGCAGATCCTGCTGGAGCTGATCGACCACTTCGCCGCCGAGCACGTGATGTCGTTTTCCTGGGGCGGCGCGCCGACGCTGCTCGCCCTGGCACAGCGCCCGCGACGCATCGAAAAGGCGGTGATCAGCTCGTTCTCGCCAGTGATCAACGAGCCGATGCGCGACTACCTCGAACGCGGCGTCGATTACCTCGGCAGCCTGGACCGCGACCGTGTCGGGCACCTGGTCAACGAGACCATCGGCAAGCACCTGCCATCGCTGTTCAAGCGCTTCAACTATCGCCACGTCAGCACCCTGGCCGAGCATGAATACGGGCAGATGCACTTCCACATCAGCCATGTCCTCAACAGCGACCGCCAGTGCTACCTGAAAGCAGCGAAGAACATCGACGTACCGGTGCTGTTCATGAACGGCGAATGGGACGAATACACCGCCGCCAATGACGCCCGGCTGTTCGGCAACCATGTCCGGCACTCGACGTTCAGCACCATCCAGGCCGCCGGGCACTTCCTCGACATGGAACACAAGGCCGCCTGCCGGGACAGCCGTAACGCGCTGATGGGGTTCCTCAAACCGACCCAGCACACCAGCCGTCCGCGTTATCACTATCTGCAGGACCACCATGCCCTGGCTATCTGAAGTGGCGTCATCGCGAGCAACTCGTCCCCTGCCGCAGGAGCGAGCTTGCCCGCGATAGACCCCAAGACGGTCTTCGCCCCGTCGCCGCGATGACGGCGTAGAACTGCGCCTGCGTGCATCTCCCGGCGCTTCGCAAACACAGGCCCGGTAAAGAAAAACTTCAAATCCACGCGCACTTCTGGTACAAAGTCAGCCGCTCCGAGCGGGTGTCGTATAATGGCATTACTCCAGCTTCCCAAGCTGATAACGAGGGTTCGATTCCCTTCACCCGCTCCACTTCATTCGAGTCCCTCGTCAGGCCCTGCCGACGAGGGATGCAGAAACAAGAAACCGGTCCTGAGTGACCGGTTTTTTTATGGGCGCTTCATGGGTGCACTATCCACCCATTGCCACGATAAACGAGCGCGGAAATGGCAACGGCCCGGTGCTGTCCTCCAGCGCCTCGACCGGGTTCGCTCATCTTCAAGGAGGACGTATTCCGCTCATCGGGTATTCCTGTCGATCCTCAACGAAATCGGCTTGGTCAGTATTTCGGCAGATATCGCGGTTCAGGAAGGATCCTGCAACACAGCCGGCGCTCTTGTCCGCCACCTCCCAAACTCTATCTTTCTACACTTCAGCCTGCAGAGTGCCCCTGCCAACGACCGTCGGGCGGGCAAGGTGTTGATCACATTTATTTGGTAGGTATAGTAACCACCAGACATCACAAGGAGGTGATGTGAACAGTCGGTATTTGATCGGCCAAATCGTCGCAGACGGTTGGTATCTGGTCAGGGTCAGAGGCAGTCACCACCATTTCAGGCACCCCAGTAAACCGGGGCTGGTGACAGTTCCACATCCCAAAAAGGACCTGCTGAGAAAAACCGCCATCAGCATTCTGAAACAGGCGCTGCTCATGTGAAGGTGATTCACTGCGCCCTGGAGGTTCCGCACATGCTTTACCCGATTGCAATTTCAATGGGCGATGACGAACACGCCTGGGGCGTGGAAGTCCCCGACATTCCTGGCTGTTTCTCGGCCGGCGACGACCTCGACGACGCCATGGCCATGGCCCGCGAAGCCATCGAAGGGCACTTCGAGATTCTCGCCGAAGACGGCGCCGCCATCCCACCCGCCAACAAGGTCACCCTGCACGCGGCCAACCCTCAGTATGCAGGCTGCACCTGGGCGCTGATCGACATCGATGTCACCAAGTACCTGGGCAAGGCGCAGAAGCTCAACATCACCCTGCCCGGCTACCTGCTGAACCGCATCGACGAATACGTGCTGCATCACCCGGAAGCAAAAAGCCGCTCGGGTTTTCTCGCTTCGGCTGCATTGAAGGTATTGCAGCAGGACTGAACACGCCGCCCTGATTGAAGAACGCGGGCGGCCAATGATGCTGTGGGTGGCCGCTCAACGCTGAACCGGCTAGCGCTCGTGCAAAAAGAAAAATCGGCCCGGCGTGGCCGATTTTTTATCCCCCTGCGATGCCCCGGCAAATGACCCG
>NZ_JACNAC010000031.1:0-73661 GCF_017349775.1 Pseudomonas sp. GW460-12-10-14-TSB1 | reverse complement strand
TCATCACCCAACGGTCTAGATCGGCCTCTATAAAAACCTCCCGGCCGTTGCACATCCCTGCATAAACCTAATGCAGGGATGGTTGTCCATGAGTCTGTTCGTACCCCGTAGATCCCCTTTGAGCCTGGCCTTGCTGCTGGCGTTGAATGCGTTGCCGGCCTGGGCCGCGACCACCCCGTTCAACCTGCCCGCGGGGCCGCTGGACCAGACCTTGCTGCAGATTTCCCGGCAGACCGGCCTGCCGATTTCCTTCGAGCAGAAGCTGGTGAGCGGCCGTTATGCGCCAGCGATCCAGGGCGAGCTCGACCAGCACCAGGCGCTGACCCTGGCGTTGCAGGACAGCGGCCTGAAGGAGCAGCAGGACACCCAGGGCGTGACCATCACGGCGGGCGCCAGCACCGCCAGCAGCACCCCGGCGTTCGCTGAACCCACCACCCAGTTGCAGCGGGTGGAGGTGACCGGCACCGCGATCCGCCGGGTGGATGCCGAGACCGCGGTGCCGGTTACCGTGCTGCGGGTCGAGAAACTGCGCGAGCAGGGCGTGACCACCACCGAGGAACTGATCAATCGGATTTCCGCCAACCAGTCCTCGGTCGGTTCCGGGCGCTCGGTGGGCTCCAGCAGCGGCGGGGCGGCCTATGCCGACCTGCGCGGCATCGGCCCGAACAAGACCCTGGTGCTGCTCAACGGTCGGCGCCTGAGCAACAACGCGACCAATGCCATCAACGGCTCCGGGGTGGACCTCAACACCATTCCCTTCGCCGCCATCGACCGGGTCGAAGTGCTGCGCGACGGCGCGTCCGCGTTGTACGGCACCGATGCCATCGGTGGGGTAATCAACTTCATCACCAAGAAGAGCCTGACCCGCGGCCAGGTCAGTACCAGCTACGACACCCCGACTCATTCCGGCGGTGGCGAGAGCAAGAACTTCAGCGGCAGCTGGGGCATCGGCGATCTGGAAGAAGACCGCTTCAACGTGTTCGGCGTGGTCAGCTACGACAAGCAGGAGCGCCTGGCCGCCAAGGACCGCGGCTACACCTACAACTACCAGCCCGGCCGGGGCCTGGACTACACCTCCGGCACCGCCTCGCCGGCCAACTGGAGCCAGGGCGCCAATGCCACCCACCCGCTGGCCGGTTCCGGCTGCAACGCGCCGGGGCTGCTGTCGCGCAACGGCATCTGCCGCCAGAGCCTGTGGAGCTATCTGGACCTGGTGCCGGAAACCGAAAAGACCTCGGCCTTCGCCAAGGCCACCGGCAAGCTCAGTGACGATCACAACGTTAGCCTCGAGTATTTCTGGGCGCGTAACGAGAACCGCACCCAGATCGGTCCCGGCACCCTGATGGGCAACCAGGTCAACCCGGGCACGGCGTTCTACCCGGGCAATGGCATCACCCCGGGGCCCAGCGGCTTTGCCCTCGACCCGACGCAACCGGTGGCGGCCAACTGGCGGGAAACCGATGTCGGCGCCCGCCGTCATGAAGACGACAACACCGGCCAGCGCCTGCTGCTGACGTTCGACGGCAGTGTCTCCGGCTGGGATTACAACATCGGCGCCTCGTACAACCAGAACAAGGTGGTCAGTACCATCCGCAGCGGCTACGTGAACGATGTGGCGGTGTCCCAGGGCATCGCCAATGGCGTGATCAACCCCTTCGGCCCGCAGACCGCGGCGGGCAGCGCGCTGTTGGCGGCCAATACCGTGGACGGCGATTACGCCACGGCGGTCGGGCGGGTCAAGGCCATCGACGGGCGGGTCAGCCGCGAGATCGGCGACTGGTTCGGCTCGGGCCCTTCGGCCCTGGCCCTGGGCGGCGAGTACCGCAAGGAGGACTTCCACCAGGATTTCGCCCAGTTCGCCGGCAATGTGCAGAGCCTGGGCATCGACCCCAACGGCAGCGTGTCGGGCGACCGCAGCGTGCAGGCGCAATATGCCGAACTCAACGTGCCGGTGCTCGACAGCCTGGAGCTGACGGCGGCGATCCGGCATGACAAATACAGCGACTTCGGCAGCACCACCAACCCCAAGTATTCGTTCCGTTTCCAGCCGTTCAAGGAACTGGTGCTGCGCGGCGCCTACAGCGAAGGTTTCCGCGCGCCGTCGCTGTATGAGCTGTACAACCCGACCTTTACCACCTTCACCAACGCCAACTACAACGACCCGCGGCTGTGCCCCGGCGGTACCCCGGCCAATGGCGGGATCGGCAACCGCGACTGCGCCCAGCAGTTCAACCGCAGCACCGGCGGCAATACCGAGCTGAAGCCGGAGACCGCGCGCAACGTGACATTCGGCTTCGTCTATCAGCCGTTCGACCGGCTCAACGCCGGGCTGGATTTCTGGTGGATCAAGCTCGCCAACCAGATCGCCGAGTTTCCCGAGTCGGCGCCGTTCGACAACCCCGACCTGTATGCCGATCGGCTGGTGCGCAAGGCCGATGGCTCCATCGATCATGTGGTCACGGGCATGGCCAACCTGGGCAAACTCAAGACCAGCGGGGTCGACGTCAGCCTCGACTATCGCCTGCCGGCCAATGCCTGGGGCGAGTTCGGCCTGGGGCTGCAAGGCACCTACGTCACCCGCTACGACTATCAGCAACAGCTCAAGGGCGAATACATCGACAAGCTAGGGGATTTTCGCGGCGGCGACTTCGCCTCGGCCGGCGCGGTGGCACGCTGGCGCCACAGCCTGACCGCGACCTGGAACCAGGGGCCGCTGGGCGCGACCCTGACCAACCGCTACACCAGCGGCTACCACGACTCCGATCGCGACAGCCATAACCGCGTCGGCTCCTACAACGTCTGGGACCTGGCCGGCACCTACACCTGGCGCCAGGCCCTGGGCGTGACCCTCGGGGTGAAGAACCTGTTCGACCGCGAACCGCCGTTCAGCAACCAGACCTACACCTTCCAGAGCGGCTACGACCCACGCTACTCGGACCCCTTCGGAAGGACCCTGTACACACGGCTCAGTTACAACTTCTGAGTCGAGAGGCAATAAAAGGTCTGGACGCTTTTTAGTAACCAATGGTTCTAAAACCCGCTCTATAAAAATGCCCGTTCAGTTGCACATGACAGGCAGGAGCGGGGTGTTCCGGTGAATCCAGGCTGGGGAGCGGACGCCGCCCTCCCGGCCACTGTTCGCAGAGGCATCATTCCATGCTGTTGCAACGCGCTGTGCTGTTCTGGCTCTGCCTGCTGCCGAGCCCTGTGCTGCTGGCCGCCGTGCAACCGTCGCTGACGGTCTACGGCGAAGCCCCGAAATACCCCGCCGGCTTCCAGCACTTCGACTACGTCAACCCGGACGCACCCAAGGGCGGCAGCCTGCGCCGGTCTTCCCTGGAAAGCGGGCCCTTCGACCATCTGATTCCCTACATCGACAAAGGCACCGGCGTGGCCGATATCGACGGCTGGCTGTATGCGCCGCTGGCCTATCGCTCCAAGGATGAGCCCTACACGGTGTACGGCCTGGTGGCCGAGGTCCTGGAGTTGGCCGCAGACCGTTCCTGGCTGCGCTTTTACCTCAACCCGCGGGCGCGCTTCGACGATGGCAGCCCGATCACCGCCGAGGACGTGCGCTATACCTTCGAGCTGCTGATGACCCAGGGCAGCTTCAAGTACCGCCAGCAGTTCGCCGATGTCGCCGAGGTCCGGGTGGAGTCGCCGACCCAGGTGCGTTTTGTGTTCAAGAACACTGAGAGCCGCACCTTGCCCCTGGACCTGGCGTCGTTGCCGGTGTTGCCCGAGTACTGGTGGCGCGGCCGCAATTTCGCCGACGGTGGCGGCTTCGAAGCGCCGCTGGGCAGCGGGCCGTACCGGGTGAGCGCGGTGGACGCCGGGCGCAGCGTCGACTTCGAACGGGTCAAGGACTGGTGGGGGCAGGACTTGCCGGTGGTCCGGGGGCGCTACAACTTCGATCGGCTGCGGGTGGAGTTCTTCGCCGACACCGATGTCTCTCGGCAGATCCTCAAGGCCGGTGGCTACGACTACAACCGCGAGTTCTCCGCCACCGGCTACACCATAGGTTATGCCGGCGCCGCGCTGGAGCAGGGGCGCCTGGTGCGCGAACACCTGGCGCCGGGTTCGGCGCTGGGCGCCCAGGGTTTCATTTTCAACCTGCAAAAACCGCAGTTCCAGGACCGCCGAGTGCGCCAGGCGATCGCCATGCTCTGGGACTTCGAGTGGAGCAACCGGCAGATGATGCGCAGCCTGTACCTGCGCCAGCAGAGCTTCTTTTCCCACAGCGAACTGGCGGCAGCGGCACTGCCGGACGCCGAGGAGTTGAAAATCCTCGAACCCTGGCGCGGACAGGTGCCCGAGGAGGTGTTTAGCCAGGTGTTCCAGGCGCCGCGCACCGACGGCAGCGGGATCATCCGTCCGCAGCAGTTGCAGGCCCTGAAGTTGCTGGAGGCGGCGGGCTGGACACCCCGGGGCGACCAGTTGGTGAATGCTGCCGGCGAGCCCCTGCATTTCACCTTTCTCAACGATCAGAAAGGTCTGGAGCGTTTGCTCCTGCCGTTCAAGCGCAACCTGGCGCAGATCGGCATCGGCTTCGATATCCGCCAGGTCGACACCGCGCAATACACCAACCGCGTGCGCAGCCGCGACTACGACATGATCATCGCCGCCTACCCGGTGTCCCAGGCGCCGGGGCGCGAGATGTTCAACTACTTCGGTTCGGTGAGCGCCGACGACCCGGGTTCGAACAACTACATGGCGCTGCGCGACCCGGCGGTGGACGGGCTGCTCAACGCCCTGGTGCAGGCCGACAGCCGCGCCAGCATGCTGGCCCACGCCCGGGCCCTGGACCGGGTGTTGCAGTGGGGCTACTACTGGATTCCCAACTACTACCCGCCGGGCATTTCCTCGGTGTGGTGGAACCGCTTTGGCCGGCCGGCCATCGCGCCGCTGTACGACGCCGGGCTCGACACCTGGTGGGAGGTCAGCCCGCAAGCGCTGACCCTGAGCCAGATGCGCCAACGCAGCGGGGAGGTTGTCCATGCTGGGTTATAGCGCGCGGCGTCTGCTGCTGATCGTGCCCACCTTGCTGTGCATCCTGCTGGTGAACTTCGTCATCGTCCAGGCGGCCCCCGGCGGTCCGGTGGAGCAGGCCATTGCCCGCCTGCAAGGCATTGGCGGTGCCGCGGCGGTGGGCGGCGGGCATGTGGAATCGGTGGGCGGCGAGTCCCGCGCCACCCGTGGCCTGGACCCCAAGCTGCTGGCCGATATCGAGCGCCAGTACGGCTTCGACAAACCCGCCGGCGAGCGTTTGTGGCTGATGCTCAAGAACTATGCGCGGCTGGATTTCGGCGACAGCTTCTTTCGTGGCGCCAAGGTCACCGAGCTGATCGCGCAGAAGCTGCCGGTGACCCTGTCGCTGGGGTTGTGGGCGACGCTGATCACTTACCTGGTGTCGATCCCCCTGGGGATTCGCAAGGCCATTCATGACGGCTCGGCCTTCGACGTCTGGAGCAGCGCGGCGATCGTTATCGGTTATGCCATGCCGGGTTTCCTGTTCGCCCTGCTGCTGATCGTGGTGTTCGGCGGCGGCACCTTGCTCGACTGGTTCCCGGTGCGCGGGCTGGTGTCGGAGAACTTCGCCCAGCTCTCGGCCTGGGGCAAGGTCGCCGACTATTTCTGGCACCTGGTGCTGCCGGTCAGTGCCCTGGTGATCGGCGGGTTCGCCACCTTGACCCTGCTGACCAAGAACAGCTTTCTCAACGAGATCTCCCGCCTGTATGTGGTCACTGCCCGGGCCAAGGGCCTGAGCGAGCGGCAGGTGCTGTATGGCCATGTGTTTCGCAACGCCATGCTGCTGGTGGTCGCCGGCTTGCCCCAGGCCCTGGTCAATGTGTTCTTTGGCGGCTCGCTGCTGATCGAGGTGATCTTTTCCCTCGATGGCCTCGGGCGCCTGAGCTACGACGCCGCGGTGTCGCGGGATTACCCGGTGGTGTTCGGTTCGCTGTTCATCTTCACCCTGTTCGGTCTGCTGATAAAACTGCTCGGCGACCTGTGCTACACCCTGGTCGATCCGCGCATCGACTTCAGTGCAAGGAGCGCCTGATGTTGACCTTGTCCCCCATAGGCCAGCGGCGCTGGCAGCGCTTCAAGTCCCACCGGCGCGGCTGGTGGTCGCTGTGGCTGTTCATCGCGTTGTTCGCCTTGACCCTCGGCGGTGAGTTGATCGCCAACGACAAACCCTTGCTGGTGGCTTACCAGGGCCAGTGGTATTTCCCTGCGTTCAAGTGTTACACCGAACAGCAGTTCGGCGGCGAACTGCCGTTCCAGCCGGATTACCGCAGCGCCGCGGTGCGCCAGCTGATCGAAGAGCAGGGCGGCTGGTTGTTGTTCGCGCCCATTCCTTTCGCTTTCGATACGGTCAACTACGACCTCACGGAACCGGCGCCCAGCCCGCCCTCGGCGCAGAACTGGCTGGGCACCGACGACCAGGCCCGGGACGTGCTGGCGCGGGTGATCTTCGGCACCCGGGTGTCGCTGCTGTTCGCCCTGGCGCTGACCGCCGCCAGCGCGCTGATCGGCATCGCCGCCGGCGCCCTGCAGGGCTATTACGGCGGCTGGATCGACCTGTTGGGGCAGCGCTTGCAGGAGGTCTGGTCGGGGCTGCCGGTGCTGTACCTGCTGATCATTCTTTCGGGGTTCGTCGAGCCGGGTTTCTGGTGGCTGCTGGGGATCATGGCGCTGTTTTCCTGGCTGACCCTGGTGGACGTGGTGCGCGCCGAGTTCCTGCGCAGCCGTGGCCTGGAGTACGTCAAGGCGGCGCGGGCCCTGGGCGTCGGCGATACCCAGGTGATGCTGCGGCACATCCTGCCCAATGCCATGAGCGCCACCCTGACGTACCTGCCGTTCATTCTCACCGGAGCCATCGGCACCCTGTCGGCCCTGGATTTCCTCGGCTTCGGCATGCCGGCCGGCAGTGCTTCCCTGGGCGAATTGATTGGCCAGGGCAAAAGCAATCTGCAGGCGCCCTGGCTGGGGCTGACGGCGTTTTTCGCCCTGGCGTTGATTCTGTCGTTGCTGGTGTTTATCGGCGAAGCCTGCCGCGACGCCTTCGATCCGAGGCATTGAGATGAGTGAAAGACTGATTGAACTGCGCGACCTGCGGGTGGCGTTCAAGGCCACTGAAGTAGTGCATGGCATCGACCTGGAGATCCGCCCCGGCGAATGCCTGGCGCTGGTGGGCGAGTCCGGCTCCGGCAAGTCGGTGACGGCCCACAGCCTCCTGCAATTGCTGGATCCGGGCGGCACGCGCATCGCGGGCAGCATCCGTTATCGCGGCGAAGAGTTGCTGGGCGCCAGCCCGGCGCGCTTGCGCCAGCTGCGCGGCAACCGCATCGCGATGATTTTCCAGGAACCCATGAGCTCGCTGAACCCCCTGCATAGCCTGGAGCGGCAGCTGGGGGAAACCCTGCGCCTGCACAAGGGCATGGCCGGCCCCCAGGCCCGCGAACGGATTCTGGAACTGCTGCATCTGGTAGGCATCCGGCAGCCGGAGCAGCGCTTGCAGGCCTACCCCCATCAGCTCTCCGGCGGGCAACGCCAGCGGGTGATGATCGCCATGGCCCTGGCCTGCGAGCCGGAACTGCTGATCGCCGACGAGCCGACCACTGCCCTGGATGTCACTGTGCAACGCAAGATCCTGCTGCTGCTCAAGGACCTGCAGCAGCGCCTGGGCATGGCCTTGCTGCTGATCAGCCACGACCTCAACCTGGTGCGCAGCATCGCCCAGCGGGTGGCGGTGATGCGCGCCGGGGAGATCGTCGAGACGGCTGGCTGCGAGCAGCTGTTCGCCGATCCCCGGCATCCCTACAGCGTCCAGCTGCTGAATGCCGAGCCCGGCGGCCAGGCGCTGCGTCGCGGGCCCGGCGAGACCCTGCTGGCGGTGGACGGGCTGAAGGTCTGGTTCCGTCTGGGCGGTGGCTGGCTGCGGCCCAGGCGTTACCTGAAGGCGGTGAACGGTATCGACCTGCAACTGCAACGGGGCAAGACCCTGGGCATTGTCGGTGAGTCCGGCTCGGGCAAGTCGACCCTGGGCCAGGCGATCCTGCGGCTGATCGAATCTGAAGGCTGCATCCGCTTCAAGGGCCAGGATCTGCGAAGCTTCGACGGCAAACAGCTGCGGCCGTTGCGCCGGCAGCTGCAAGTGGTGTTTCAGGATCCTTTCGGCAGCCTCAGCCCGCGCCTCAGCGTGCAGCAGATCATTGCCGAAGGCTTGCTGGTACACAGCGAGCTGAATGCGCGGCAGCGCGAGCAGGCAGTGATCGAGGCCCTGCAGGAAGTCGGCCTCGACCCGGCCAGCCGCCATCGCTACCCCCATGAGTTCTCCGGCGGCCAGCGCCAGCGCATCGCCATCGCCCGGGCCCTGGTGCTCAAGCCGGAACTGATCCTGCTCGACGAACCGACCTCGGCCCTCGACCGCACCGTGCAGAAACAGGTGGTGGCGCTGCTGCGCCGCCTACAGCAAGAACATGGTCTGACCTACCTGTTCATCAGCCACGACCTGGCGGTGGTGCGGGCGCTGGCCCATGATCTGATCGTGATGAAGGAGGGCGAAGTGGTGGAGCGCGGCGAGACCGAGCAGCTGTTCGCCACGGCGCGCCATCCTTATACCCGGGAGCTGCTGGCGGCGTCCTCGGTGATGGCGGCTTCCGTCACCGGTTTGCCGCTGGCCGAGCCCCTTGGCGCCGACTGAAAGCGCGGGCCTGAAACGACGAATCCCGCCAGAAGGCGGGATTCGTGGGCAAACAAGGGCTTCCCTGGGGAAGCGCTTACTTAGGCCGGGAACAGTTCGCTCAGCTTCATCGCCAGCATCATGTCGCCTTCGGCGCGCAGTTTGCCGCCCATGAAGGCCTGCATGCCGTCGGTTTCGCCGCTGACGATGCCTTGCAGGGTTTCGCCGTCCATTACCAGAGTGACCTGGGCGTCCGGGTTCTCGCCTTCCTTGAGCTCGCAGGTGCTGTCTTTGACGATCAGCGAGAAGTTCTTGGTGTCATCGATACGGAAACCGAAAACCAGGTCCAGGCCGGCAGCGGCAGCTGGGTTGAACTTGGCTTTCATGGCTTGTACGGCGTCGGCTACGGAGGTCATGGTTCGATCCTTTTATGGGTTGTTACAGCAAGGGTCACAGTGATCCGGACTCAGCGGAAAGTGATGAGTTCCGGGGCCTTCAGCAGTTGCAGGTGGGCATGGCTGTTGAAGGAAGCCAGGGCGACCTCGCGACCGCGAAACTTCAGCTGGTTGAGCGAGGTATTGACGATTTGCCAATTCAGTTCGAAGGCCTGGGCGGCAGGCATCCGGGTAATCAGGTGGAGCAGGGCGGTGATGGTGCCGCCGGAGGTGAACACGGCGATTTTCTGGGTGTTGTCGGCCTGTTCCAGAATCCGCTGCAGGCCGGCTTGCACCCGTTCGACGAATCCCAGCCAGCTTTCCAGGCCCGGTGGATCGTAGGTGCCGGCCAGCCAGCGGTCGATGATCAGGGCGAAGATTCTTTGGAATTCGGCGCGGTTCTGCGCGGCGTTGCGCAGGATGTCCAGGGCGTTAGGCTCCTCCGACAACATGTCGGGCAGCAGGGCGCGGATCACCGCGTCGGCATCGAATTCGTTGAACGCCGAATCGGTTTCCAGGATCGGCGTGGGCAGGCCCGCGGCGCTGAACTGTTGCAGGGTGGAGTTGGCGGTGTGTTGCTGGCGGCGCAGGTCGCCGGCCAGGCAGCGGTCGAAGTTCACCCCCAGTTCGACCAGGTGTTGACCGAGCACTTCGGCCTGGCGAACACCCGTGGTCGACAGGACGTCGTAGTCGTCCGCACCGAAGGAGGCCTGGCCATGTCGAATCAGATAGATGCTGCCCACGTCCGCGTCATCCCGGTACGTTGAAAGTTTTGCGAGGTTATGAGGATGCCGGTGAGCTGTCAATGAAAAAACATACGCTTGTTTGAAATGCCCGTTAGAGCACGGTAACAGAAGGTTTCGCGACTGGTCGACGCCTGGCTGCGCCGGTATGCTGGAGCCATTCCGCCACGTGTTGGCAGTGATGCACGTCTTTAAGGAGTCCCTGTGGAGTTCGTCACCGAGTACGCCAGTTTCCTGGCCAAAACCGTCACCCTGGTCATCGCCATCCTGGTGGTGCTGATCACCGCTGCCTCGCTGCGCAGCAAAGGCCGGCGCAAGGGCGCCGGGCAGCTGCATGTGAGCAAGCTCAACGATTTCTACAAAGGCCTGCGCGAGCGTCTGGAGCAGAGCCTGCTCGACAAGGACCAGCTCAAGGCCCTGCGCAAGTCCGAGGCCAAGGCCGAGAAAAAACACAAGAAGCAGCACGAGGAAAAGCCGCGGGTGTTCGTGCTGGATTTCAGCGGCGACATCAAGGCTTCGGCCACCGAGGGGCTGCGCCACGAAATCACCGCGTTGCTGAGCCTGGCTACGCCCAAGGACGAAGTGGTGCTGCGCCTGGAAAGCGCCGGCGGCATGGTGCACAGCTACGGGCTGGCTTCATCGCAACTGGCGCGGATTCGCCAGGCCGGCGTGCCGCTGACGGTGTGCATCGACAAGGTCGCGGCCAGCGGCGGCTACATGATGGCGTGTATCGGCGAGAAGATCATCAGCGCGCCGTTCGCCATCCTCGGTTCGATCGGCGTGGTGGCGCAGTTGCCGAACGTCAACCGCCTGCTGAAAAAGCACGACATCGACTTTGAAGTGCTGACCGCCGGCGAGTACAAGCGCACCCTGACCGTGTTTGGCGAAAACACCGAAAAGGGCCGGGAGAAATTCCAGGAAGACCTGGACGTCACCCATCAGTTGTTCAAGAACTTTGTCTCCCGTTACCGGCCACAGCTGGTCATCGACGAGGTGGCCACCGGTGAAGTCTGGCTGGGCGTCGCGGCGCAGGAGAAAAAGCTGGTCGACGAGCTGAAAACCAGCGACGAATACCTGGCCGAGCGCGCCAAGAGCGCCGAGCTGTTCCACCTGCACTATGCCGAGCGCAAGAGCCTGCAGGAGCGGGTCGGGCTGGCAGCCAGCAATTCTGTCGACCGTGTTCTGCTGACCTGGTGGAGCCGCCTGACCCAGCAGCGTTTCTGGTAAGGGACACCACGCGGACCTGTTTCTTCTGTAGGAGCGAGCGGGCGGCGATCCGACTTGCCCGCGATCGCGGGCACCGCGTTAAAGTTAAAGATGGCAGGCACAAAAAAGCCCTGAACCGGTTTCCCGGTCCAGGGCTTTTTGTTGGCGCGGGCCTTAGCGGCGACGGAACAGCGGCAGCGGTTCGTCGGTAGCGGCCTGGTAGGTCACGGAGAAGTCCTTGAGGCTTTCCAGGGCTTCGTACGGGTCCTTGTCGGCGCGCAGGGCGTAGGCATCGAACCCGCAGCGGCGCAGGTAGAACAGCTGGTCGCGCAAGATGTCGCCGATTGCCCGCAGCTCACCCTTGAAACCGTAACGGTCACGCAGCAGGCGGGCGTTGGAGTAGTTGCGGCCATCGGTGAAGGCCGGGAAGTTCAGGGCGATGACCTGGAAGTGCTGCACGTCATCGCCGATCTCTTCGGCTTCTTCATCGCTGTCCAGCCACACGCCCAGGCCGCCGTCGCGGGCCTTGAGGGCGTGAGCGTGCTCGCGCCACAGGGCCAGCGGCACGATCAGGTCGTCGCAGTTGGAAATGCCGTCGAGGGTCGCGTCCTTGGGCAGCAGGTGCCAGGTTTCGTCGATGACCTCGTTGTTCTTAATGATTCGCTGCATAGACGCGCTCCTTGAAGAGGTCGATGCCAATACGTTGGTAGGTGTCGATGAAACGCTCGTCCTCGGTACGTTGTTCCACGTACACGTCGATCAGCTTCGAGATCACGTCGGGCATGTCGTCCTGGGCGAAGGATGGGCCGAGGATCTTGCCCAGGCTGGCGTCGCGGCTGGCGCTGCCACCCAGGGATACCTGATAGAACTCTTCGCCTTTCTTGTCCACGCCGAGGATGCCGATGTGGCCCACGTGGTGGTGGCCGCAGGCGTTCATGCACCCGGAGATGTTCAGGTCCAGCTCGCCGATGTCGAACAGGTAGTCCAGGTCGTCGAAACGGCGCTGGATGGATTCGGCGATCGGAATCGACTTGGCGTTGGCCAGGGAGCAGAAGTCGCCGCCCGGGCAGCAGATGATGTCGGTCAGCAGGCCGATGTTCGGCGTGGCGAAACCTTGCTCGCGCAGCTCGCCCCACAGGGTGAACAGTTGGCTCTGCTCGACGTCGGCGAGAATCACGTTCTGCTCGTGGGAGGTGCGCAGTTGGCCGAAGCTGTAGCGCTCGGCCAGGTCGGCGATGCCGTCCAGCTGTTTGTCGGTGACGTCGCCCGGGGCTACGCCGGTGGGCTTCAGCGACAGGGTCACGGCGACATAACCCGGCTTCTTGTGGGCCAGGGTGTTACGCGTGCGCCAGCGGGCGAAGCCCGGATGCTGCTGGTCGAGCTCGGCCAGCTCGGCGTCCTGGTTGACCAGGGCCTTGTAGTCCGGATCGACGAAGTGCTTGGCTACGCGATGCACTTCGGCGTCGGTCAGGGTGGTCTGGCCGCCGCGCAGGAAAGTCATTTCCGCTTCGACTTTCTCAGCGAACACCTCTGGGGTCAGGGCCTTGACCAGGATCTTGATCCGCGCCTTGTACTTGTTGTCACGTCGGCCATAGCGGTTGTAGACCCGCAGGATGGCGTCGAGGTAGCTCAACAGGTCCTGCCACGGCAGGAACTCGTTGATGAAGGCGCCGACCACCGGGGTCCGGCCCAGGCCGCCACCGACCAGGACCCGGAAGCCCAGCTCGCCAGCGGCGTTGTGCACCGGCTCCAGGCCGATGTCGTGGACTTCGATGGCCGCGCGGTCCGCGGTCGAACCGTTGATGGCGATCTTGAACTTGCGCGGCAGGTAGGCGAATTCAGGGTGGAAGGTGGTCCACTGACGGACGATTTCACACCAGGGGCGCGGGTCGATCAGCTCGTCCGCGGCGACGCCGGCGAACTGGTCGGTGGTGACGTTGCGCAGGCAGTTGCCGCTGGTCTGGATGGCGTGCATCTGCACGGTCGCCAGCTCAGCCAGGATGTCCGGGATGTCTTCCAGCGCCGGCCAGTTGAACTGCACGTTCTGCCGGGTACTGATGTGGGCGTAGCCCTTGTCGTAGTCGCGAGCGATCCTGGCCATCATCCGTGCTTGGCGCGAAGTCAGCTGGCCATAAGGCACCGCCACCCGCAGCATCGGGGCAAAACGTTGGATATAGAGGCCATTCTGCAGGCGCAGAGGGCGGAATTCTTCTTCGCTCAGCTCGCCTGCCAGATAGCGCCGGGTCTGATCACGGAACTGCTTGACGCGGTCCTCGATGATCCGCTGATCGTACTCGTCGTATACGTACATATAGATCCTGTTCTCAGGCTTATCAGGTGACGCAGAGGCGGATGTCACCCAAGAAATTCTGCGCGCACGGCCGCGCACTCCCAACGGAGCCGGGCGAAGATACCAGTTTGCAGTTATGCGCAAAAGTGATGTTTGAGTATATGCAAAGAACCAAAACGACTAACGGTATCCAGCCTGTTCAAACCCACATTTGTGGTAAGGGCAATCCTCGACTTAACTGTGCTCGAGTCTTTGTGCAGTCACCGATAAAACCGACAAGAGGCGATGCTATGAGCAATCCAACCAAGGCAAGGAAAAGCGACAGCAGTGTCGATGCTTGGGCCATTCTCTTCCTGATCATTCTGGTCGTGGGAACGGCGGTGTTCTGGGTCAGTCATCAATAGTTGCGGTCGAGCGATGAACAGAGTCCGAATTGTCTCTGGGAAATGACAATTTGCCGACATTGGCCAGTATTTTGCCAGTTATACTGCAAGGCAATATTCCGGGGCTCTGGTCGCAATGTTGAAGGTGTTAGGTAGGTATCTGCTGATACTGCCGCTGGTACTGAGCGGGTCATTCTGGGCTGTGGCCCAGGCCACTTCGGTGGTGTTTCTGAACCCGGGCCATTCTACCGAAGCCTTCTGGGTCGGTTATTCACAGTTCATGCAGGCCGCGGCCAACGACCTCGGCCTGGATCTGCGCGTGCGTTATTCGCAGCGCGATTCGCAAACCACCATCCGCCAGGCCCGGGAAGCCCTGCAGGGGCCGGACCGGCCGGACTATCTGGTGGTGGTCAACGAGCAATATGTCGCGCCGGAGATCCTGCGCCTGTCCCAGGGCAGCGGGGTGAAGCTGTTCGTCGTCAACAACGCGCTGACCGCCGATCAGCAGCGCTTGCTCGGTGAGCGCCAGAGCCGTTATCCCGACTGGATTGGCAGCATGATCGCCAACGACGAAGAAGCCGGCTATCTGATGCTCAAGGAGCTGATTCGTCGTCACGGCCCGTTAGCCCCAGGGCAGTACATCGACTTGCTGGCGTTCTCGGGGGTGAAGAACACCCCGGTGGCGCAATCCCGTGAACAGGGCCTGCAGCGGGCGCTGGCCGAGCACCCGGAGGTACGGCTGCGCCAGCTGGTGTATGGCGAATGGAATCGCCAGCGCGCCTTTGAGCAGGCCCAGCAGTTGCTCAAGCGTTACCCGCAGACGCAACTGATCTGGTCGGCCAACGACGAGATGGCCCTGGGGGCGATGGAGGCGCTGGAGCAGCAGGGGCGGCGCCCAGGCAAGGACGTGCTGTTCAGTGCCCTGAACAGCTCGCCGCAGGCCTTGCAGGCGCTGATCGACGGGCGCCTGACAGCCCTGATCGCCGGGCACTTCACCCTGGGGGGCTGGGCGATGGTGGTGCTCAATGACGACGCCCGGGGGCTGAACCCTGTGGCCCATGGCGGCCCGGACTGGCAGCTGGAGGTGTTCCAGCTATTGGACAAGGTCCAGGCGCAACGTTTGCTGGATCTACAGGGTGCGCAGCAATACGGCGTGGACTTCCGCGGGCTGTCGGCCCAGGGCAAACCGGCCGGCTACCGTTATCCCTTCTCGCTGAATCTGTTACTGCACTGACAGGCGTTCAGAGCCCCGCCAGGTGCACTACCAGCTTGACGATACCGAAAAGGGTCAAGGCGAACACCGCGGTGAACAGAATGCCCAGGATCACGAAATGGCTGGGCTTGCCGTGGGTGAAGTCGCGCTTGCGGTTCTTGCCGCTCTGCACGCCAAAGGCGGCAGCGGCGACGCTTTGCAGCATCTGCCAAAGGGTCGGCGGCTTGTCGTTGATGGGGTCGTCCATAAATCCCTCGACACAAGTGGGTGTGGGGAAAGCATAGACAATACCGCTTGCTCCAGCCTGCGGGAGCGCCAACCGGCTGCTCCCGCGGGTGAAGTGCATTGGGCTTTTAGTTGTCGTAGCCCAGGTTCGGCGCCAGCCAGCGCTCGGTCACGGCCAGGTCCTGGCCTTTGCGCGCGCTGTAGCTGTTGACCTGGTCCTTGTCGATCTTGCCCACGGCGAAGTACTGCGCCTGCGGGTGGGCGAAGTACCAGCCGCTGACCGCCGCCGCCGGGAACATGGCGAAGTGTTCGGTGAGGAACACGCCGCTGCGCCCGGCCTTGCCTTCGGATGCCTCGGGGTCGAGCAGGGCGAACAGGGTGCTCTTCTCGGTGTGGTCCGGGCAGGCCGGATAACCCGGGGCAGGGCGGATACCGCTGTACTGCTCCTTGATCAGCGCCTCGTTGTCCAGTTGCTCGTCCTTGGCGTAGCCCCAGTAGTCTTTACGCACCTGCTGGTGCAGCCACTCGGCGCAGGCCTCGGCCAGGCGGTCGGCCAGGGCCTTGACCATGATCGAGTTGTAGTCGTCGCCTTTGTCCTGATAGGCCTTGGCCACTTCTTCGGCGCCGATGCCGGCGGTGGTGATGAAGCCGCCCACGTAGTCGGTCACGCCGCTGTCTTTGGGCGCGACGAAGTCGGCCAGGGAGAAGTTCGGCTTGCCATCGGTCTTGATGGTCTGCTGGCGCAGGTGGTGCAGCTTGGCCAAGGGCTGGCCGTCGTCGCCATAGACTTCCAGGTCGTCGTCCTGCACCTGGTTGGCCGGCCAGAAGCCGAACACCGCGCGGGCGCTGATCAGCTTCTCGTCGATCAGCTTGTCGAGCATTTCCCGGGCGTCCTTGTACAGCGCGGTGGCGGCTTCGCCCACCACTTCGTCCTGGAGGATGCGCGGGAACTTGCCGGCCAGGTCCCAGGAGATGAAGAACGGCGTCCAGTCGATGTATTCGGCCAGGACCCGCAGATCGATATTGTCCAGCACCTTGGCCCCGGCGAAGGTCGGCACGGTCGGCTGGTAGCTGCTCCAGTCGAACTGCGGTTTCTTGGCCACGGCCGCCGGGTAGCTCAGGCGCTCGGTACGGGCGCTGCGGTTGGCGGTGCGCTCGCGGACTTCCACGTACTCTTCGCGGGTGCGCTCGACGAAACCGGCCTTGAGTTCCTTGGACAGCAACTGGGTGGCCACGCCCACGGCGCGCGAGGCGTCGGTGACGTAGACCACCGCGTCATTGCTGTACTTGGGCTCGATCTTCACCGCCGTGTGGGCCTTGGAGGTGGTGGCGCCACCGATCATCAGCGGCAGGTGGAAGTCCTGGCGCTGCATTTCCCGGGCGACGTGGACCATCTCGTCCAGCGACGGGGTGATCAGGCCGGACAGGCCGATGATGTCGCACTTCTGCTCCTTGGCCACCTGCAGGATCTTCTCCGCCGGCACCATCACGCCGAGGTCGACGATGTCGTAGCCGTTACAGCCCAGGACCACGCCGACGATGTTCTTGCCGATGTCGTGCACGTCGCCCTTGACCGTGGCCATGAGGATCTTGCCCTTGGCTTGCGGCTTGTCGCCTTTTTCCAGCTCGATAAAGGGAATCAGGTGGGCCACCGCCTGCTTCATCACCCGGGCGGACTTCACCACCTGGGGCAGGAACATTTTGCCGGCGCCGAACAGGTCGCCGACGATGTTCATGCCGGCCATCAGCGGGCCTTCGATCACTTCGATCGGGCGGGCGAAGGACAACCGCGACTCTTCGGTGTCTTCGACAATGTGCGTGGTGATGCCTTTGACCAGGGCGTGCTCCAGACGCTTGTTGACGTCCCAGTTGCGCCACTCTTCGGTCTCGGCTTCCTTGACGCTGCCATCGCCCTTGTACTTGTCGGCGATGGCGAGGAGGGCATCGGTGCCTTCCGGGGTGCGGTTGAGGATCACGTCCTCCACGGCGTCGCGCAGCTCCTGCGGGATCTGGTCGTAGATCTCCAGCTGGCCGGCGTTGACGATGCCCATGGTCAGGCCGTTGCGGATCGCATACAGCAGGAACACCGAGTGGATCGCCTCGCGTACCGGGTTGTTGCCGCGGAACGAGAACGACACGTTGGACACCCCGCCGGAACTCAGCGCATAGGGCAGCTCGTCGCGGATGTAGGCACAGGCGTGGATGAAGTCCACCGCGTAGTTGTTGTGTTCCTCGATGCCGGTGGCCACGGCGAAGATGTTCGGGTCGAAGATGATGTCTTCCGGCGGGAAGCCGACGTCGTTGACCAGGATGTCGTAGGAGCGTTTGCAGATTTCCTTCTTGCGCGCCTCGGTGTCGGCCTGGCCGGCTTCGTCGAAGGCCATCACCACCACGGCGGCGCCGTAGCGCTTGCACAGCTTGGCGTGATGAATGAACTGCTCGACGCCTTCCTTCATGCTGATGGAGTTGACGATGCCCTTGCCCTGGATGCACTTGAGGCCGGCTTCGATCACTTCCCACTTGGAGGAGTCGATCATGATCGGCACACGGGAGATGTCCGGCTCGCCGGCGATCAGGTTGAGGAAGGTCACCATGGCCTTCTTCGAGTCCAGCATGCCTTCGTCCATGTTGATGTCGATCACCTGGGCGCCGGCCTCGACCTGCTGCAGGGCGACTTCCAGGGCCTCGGTGTAGTTCTCTTCACGGATCAGGCGGGCGAACTTGGCGGAACCGGTGATGTTGGTCCGCTCGCCGACGTTGACGAACAACGACTGGCGATCGATGGTGAACGGCTCCAGGCCCGACAGGCGGCAGGCCTTGGGGATGTCCGGGATCTGCCGCGGCGCATAACCGGCGACGGCCTTGGCGATGGCCTCGATATGCCCCGGGGTGGTGCCGCAGCAGCCGCCGACGATGTTCAGGAAGCCGCTCTGGGCGAATTCTTCGATGACCTTGGCGGTTTGCGCCGGCAGTTCGTCGTACTCGCCGAATTCGTTGGGCAGGCCGGCGTTGGGGTGCGCGGAGACGTGGGTGCTGGCCTTGTTCGACAGCTCTTCCAGGTAGGGGCGCAGTTCGCTGGCGCCGAGGGCGCAGTTCAGGCCCACCGAGATCGGCTTGGCGTGGGCCACCGAGTTCCAGAAGGCTTCGGTGGTCTGCCCGGACAGGGTGCGGCCCGAGGCGTCGGTGATGGTGCCAGAGATCATGATCGGCAGTTCGAGGCCCAGCTCTTCGAACACGCCCTGCACGGCGAAGATCGCCGCCTTGGCGTTGAGGGTGTCGAAGATGGTCTCGATCAGGATCAGGTCGGCGCCGCCCTCGATCAGGCCCTTGGTGGCCTCGGTGTAGTTTTCCACCAGTTCATCGAAGGTGACGTTGCGGTAGCCGGGGTTGTTGACGTCCGGCGACAGCGAGCAGGTGCGGCTGGTCGGGCCCAGCACGCCGGCGACGAAGCGTGGCTTGTCCGGGGTCTCCAGGGTCTTGGCGTCGGCCACCTTGCGCGCCAGGCGCGCGCCTTCGACGTTGAGCTCGTAGACCAGCGCTTCCATGCCATAGTCGGCCATGGAAATCTGCGTGGCGTTGAAGGTGTTGGTTTCGAGGATGTCGGCGCCGGCATCCAGGTAGGCTTTCTCGATGCCGCCGATCACGTCCGGACGGGTCAGCACCAGCAGGTCGTTGTTGCCCTTGACGTCGCTTGGCCAGTCGGCGAAGCGTTTGCCACGGTAGTCCTGCTCCTCGAGCTTGTAGCTCTGGATCATGGTGCCCATGCCGCCGTCGAGAATCAGGATGCGCTCTTTGAGGGCTTGCTGAAGGGCTTGGAGGCGCGTGCTGCGATCGGACATGAAAGACTACCTGGAAGGGCCATTACGAAGGGCGAGGATCATAGCAAACCTGTGCGCTTTTAGAGCATGCGGCGGTTTTGCATGAATATCGCTCATGTTGGCCGCCGTGCTGGCCCGGTAGAATCGCCGGATTTTCTTATGGATTGGACCAGGGATATGTCTTACCGCGTTGTCATCGGCAGTGTGCTGCTGCTTTTAAGTTCGTTCGCCAGCGCCCAGGGTCCCGCGCCAGCGATCTCCTACACCCGCGATATCCAGCCGATCTTCACCGAGAAATGCGTGGCCTGCCATGCCTGCTACGACTCGGCCTGCCAGCTCAACCTGGGCAGCGGCGAGGGCGCGGCCCGCGGCGCCTCGAAGATCCCGGTGTACGACGGCGAGCGCAGCAAGGCGCAGGCGCCGACCCGCTTGTTCTACGACGCCTCCGGCAAGCACGCCTGGCAGGGCATGGGCTTCTACTCGGTGCTCGACGCCCAGGGCAGCCAGGCGGCGCTGATGGCGCGCATGCTGGAGCTGGGCCACAAGACGCCGTTGCAACCCAACGCCAAGCTGCCGGAGGACATTGTCCTGGGCCTGAACCGCGAGAACATGTGCGCGCAACCGGCCGAATTCGACGGTTATGCCAAGGCCCATCCGCGCGAAGGTATGCCGCTGGCGGTGACCGGCCTGACCGATCAGCAGTACCAGACCTTGCAGCGTTGGCTGGCCTCCGGTGCGCCGATCGACGAACAGGGCCTGGCGCCGAGCACCAAGGAAGCGATGCAGGTGCTGCAATGGGAAAACCTGCTCAATGCCCCGGGCGCCCGGGAAAGCCTGGTGGCCCGCTGGTTGTTCGAGCACTGGTTCCTCGCCCATATCTACTTCGAGGGCGGCGAGCCGGGGCATTTCTTCCAGTGGGTACGCTCGCGCACGCCGAGCGGCCAGCCGATCGACCTGATCAACACCCGCCGGCCCAACGACGATCCGGGCACCCAGGTGTATTACCGCTTGTGGCCGGTGCAGGGGGTGATCGTGCACAAGACCCACATCACCTACCCGCTGAGCGCGGCGAAGATGGCGCGGGTCAAGACCCTGTTCTACAGCGGCGATTATCAGGTCACCGCGCTGCCGGGTTATGGCCCGGGCCGTCGCGCCAACCCGTTCGAGACCTTCGAGGCGATTCCGGCCAAGGCCCGCTACCAGTTCATGCTGGATAACGCCGAGTACTTCGTGCGCACCTTTATCCGTGGCCCGGTGTGTCGCGGGCAGATCGCCACCGACGTGATCCGCGACAACTTCTGGGCGCTGTTCCAGGCCCCGGAACACGACCTCTACATCACCGACCCGGCCTATCGCGGCCAGGCCACGCCGCTGCTGGCCATGCCCGGGCAGAACGACGACGTCGGCAGTGTGCTGAGCCTGTGGCTGGCCTACCGCGACAAGCGCAACGAATACGAGGTCCTGCGTCGCGACTCCTACGCCAATGCCCCGGCGCCGAGCTGGTCGACCCTGTGGGCGGGCAACGACAACGCGCTGCTGAGCATCTTCCGCCACTTCGACAGCGCCTCGGTGACCAAGGGCCTGATCGGTGAGGTGCCACAGACGATGTGGCTATTCGACTACCCGCTGCTGGAGCGCACCTACTACCAGTTGGCGGTCAACTTCGACGTGTTCGGCAACGTCTCGCACCAGGCGCAGACCCGGCTGTATTTCGACCTGATCCGCAACGGCGCCGAGCAGAACTTCCTGCGCCTGATGCCCGCCGGCACCCGCGAGGACTTCCTCGACGATTGGTACCAGAACAGCGGCAAGTTCAAGATGTGGCTGGACTACGAGTCCATCGACGACGACAAGGCCAGTGCCTTGACCCTGGACGAAAAGGACCCGAAACGCGACTTCGCCAACCAGCTGTTGAGCCGTTACGGCGACCTCAATGCGCGGCCCGATCCGATCAACCGCTGCGACGGCGCCTACTGCTCGCGGCCAAACATCGACCCGGACCTGCAGAACGCCGAGCAGGCCCTCAGCAGCCTGGTTTCGCGGCCGGCGGCCGGCATGCGGGTCATCGACCTGCTGCCGGAGGCCACCATGCTGCGCATCCAGGCGCCAAGCGGCAAGCGGGTGTTCTACAGCATGTTGCGCAACCGCGCCCACAGTAACGTGGCGTTCCTGCTGGGCGAATCGCTGCGCTACCAGCCGGGCCTGGACACCCTGACCATCTACCCGGGCGTGCTCAGCAGCTACCCGAACTTCATGTTCAATATTCCCGCCGAGCAAGTGCCGGCGTTCGTGGCCGAGATGGAAAACGCCAAGGACGCCCACCGTTTCGAGAAAATCGTCGAGCGCTGGGGGATCCGTCGCAGCCATCCGCAGTTCTGGCAGTACTTCCATGACCAGACCCAGTACATCCTGGAAACCGATCCGAAAGAGGCGGGCGTACTGGACATGAACCGCTACGAGAACCTCTGAAGGCGCCAAGCCCTTGAAATTCCGGGCCGGAGCCCTCAGGTTCCGGCCCGGCCCATCCCGGAAGAGCCTTGCAAAAAAATCCCAGGCGTTGCGTCGACCACGCAGCGCGGGCCTATCGACCAAGGTCTATCCCGACAAAAATACTAGGACTTTGTCCGGCACGCCGATTGGCGTAAACTGCGCCCACGCCTGCGAGGAATTTCCATGACCGCTATTACCATTACCGACGCCGCCCACGATTATCTGGCTGATCTGCTCTCCAAGCAGAACACCCCGGGCATTGGCATCCGCATCTTTATCACCCAGCCAGGGACTCAGTACGCCGAGACCTGCATCGCCTATTGCAAGCCGGGCGAAGAAAAACCCGAAGACAAAGCCCTGGGGCTGAAGAGCTTCACCGCCTACATCGACGCCTTCAGCGAAGGTTTCCTCGATGACGCGGTCGTCGACTACGCCACCGACCGCATGGGCGGCCAGCTGACCATCAAGGCGCCCAATGCCAAGGTACCGATGGTCAATGCCGACAGCCCGGTCAACGAGCGCATCAACTACTACCTGCAAACCGAGATCAACCCGGGGCTGGCCAGCCACGGCGGCCAGGTCAGCCTGATCGATGTGGTCGAGGACGGCATCGCCGTGCTGCAGTTCGGTGGTGGTTGCCAAGGCTGCGGCCAGGCCGACGTGACCTTGAAGGAAGGCATCGAGCGCACCCTGCTCGAGCGCATTCCCGAGCTCAAGGGTGTGCGTGACGTCACCGACCATACGCAGAAAGAAAACGCCTACTACTAAGGCGTTCGCTGCGGACATGAAAAACGGCGCCCCGTGAGCGCCGTTTTTTTATGCCGGTGAATCCGTGGCGCCTGGATCGCGAGCAAGCTTCGCTCCTACAGAGGAATGCGCATGCTTTTGTAGGAGCGAGCTTGCTCGCGATAAGGCCTCAGGTCGATACAAATGCGCATGCCCCGCGCGATACAACGACGACTTGCTGAAGCTGTCCGTGGCCAGCACCCGGCCCACCAGGATCAGCGCCGTGCGCCGAAAGCCCTTGGCCTGGACCTTTTCAGCGATGTCCGCCAGGGTGCCCAGCACCCAGTCCTGATCCGGCCAGGTCGCCCGGTGCACCACGGCAATCGGGCAGTCGGCGCCGTAGTGGGGCAGCAGCTCGGCGACAATCTTCTGCAGATGGTTGACCCCCAGGTGAATCGCCATGGTGGTGCCGTGGGCGGCCAGGCTGGCGAATGACTCACCGGCGGGCATCGAAGTCTTGTCGGCATAACGGGTCAGGATCAGGCTCTGGGCGACGTCCGGCAGGGTCAGCTCGGCCCCCAGCAAGGCCGCGCAGGCCGCGGTGGCCGTCACGCCGGGGATGATCTCGAAGGGGATGCCCAGCTCGCGCAGGCAGCGAATCTGCTCGCCGATGGCGCCGTACAGGCTGGGGTCGCCGGAGTGTACCCGGGCCACGTCCTGGCCTTTGGCATGGGCATCCTTGATCAGCTCGATGATCTGTTCCAGGTGCAGTTCGGCACTGTTGACCAGCTGTTCGGCGCTATGGCCCTGGAGCACGGCTTCAGGCACCAGGGAGCCGGCATAGATGATGACCGGGCAACTGTGGATCAGCCGCTGGCCCTTGACGGTGATCAGTTCCGGGTCGCCGGGACCTGCGCCGATAAAAAAGACGGTCATGGCGTTCTCCTGTGAAAAAAGGGGCGAGGCAACCTCACAGATGAAGATTGCTCATGATCAGAGGCGGGGATTATCGAAGATTTACCCGCAGCAGGCCAAGGCGAGGGTTGCCTGGGCGTATTTCTGCCGCGGGACAAGCAGTTTCGCCGAGCCTTGGGCCAGGTATTCGGCCAGGGCCAGGGCGGCACTTTCGGCGACCCCGTAGCAGCCGGTGTGCTCGTAGGCGATCTGCGAGCGATGGCTGAGTTGCAGCACATAAGGCGTCAACTGGCGGCTGCTGAAACAGGTCAGGGGCAGGCCCAATTGCGCGGCCAGGGCCAGCAGCCCGGGTTCCTCGCGTTTCAGGTCGATGCTGGCCAGGGCCTTGATCTGCCCGAGGTCGATGCGGTGCGTGCTCAGGGTCTGGTCGAGCAGGGCACGCAAGGTCTCCACCGGGCAGCCCCGCTGGCAGCCCAGGCCGACCACCAGGGTCGGCGCTGTGCTGGAGTCCGTCATGCCGAGTACTGATCGTCGCTCTTGCGGCGGAACAGCCAGGCGCTGATCAGGCCCAGGGCCAGCCAGAACGCGGCGTTGGTCAGCTGCGAAGCGATCTTGAACTGCGCTTCCAGTGCTTGCGGCGCGAGCATCGAATGCACTTCCGGCTGCGGTGCGCCGATGAGGTGCGGCACGGCGAGGATGGCCACGCCCAGCACTTTCAGCAGCCAGTGGCGCGCGAAGACGACCAGGGCAATGCCGACCGCGGTGGAGGCGGCGGTGCCGACCCACCAGATCTGCCGTTGCGCCAGGTCCGCGGCGGCGGTACCCGGCAGTTCGGGCGGCAGGCCGAGGGTCGGCGCCAGGCAGAAGGTGGCATAACCGGCCAGGCCCCAGAGCAGGCCCTGGGAAGTACGGTTCGGCGCACGCAGGGTGTAGAGGCCGGCGAGCATCAGGGCGAAGCCCACGGCGACCACCAGGTTGCCGCCAGTGGTGGACAGCACGCGCTGCCAGCCGTCTTCCGGCTCCCAGGCTTCCGCGTCGTGGCTGTGGGCGGCGGTGCCGGCGGCGTGCTCATGCACTTCTTCATGCTGGGCGGCCGGGGCCTTCTCGTAGGTTTCCGCCTCCAGGATCAGCGGCGCGACCCAGAAGCTTTGCAGCAGGGTCAGCAACAGGGCCGCCAGCAACCCGGTGAAACCCGCGGTTTGCGCGATACGCTTGATCATCTCGGCAGGTCTCAGTGGCAAGGGAAGGCGGCGCTGTGACGGGTATCGTGAGCAGCGTTGTGCACCGCTTCGATATGGGAGAAACCGGCGAAATACACAAGGCACGCACCGAGGATCGAGGCGCCGATGGCGGCGACCAGGCGTTGGCTCAGGGTGGCGGTGGTGCTGCTGGAATGGCTGGTGCTGCTGATGATCGACATGGCGCTTCCCTCTGGTGTGTCAGCGGGTGAATCGAGCGCAGCAAAACCCCGCGAGACGGGCTCGCGGGGAATTAACAGCGCCCGCCCACCGCGGGTTTGTTATGACTGTGTAGCGGGCCGGTCTCCGGGCTCGCGAGGGGCTGGGCTTGCGCCACGCCTGCAAGAATCGCCTTCCCATGCCGGACTGCTGGCACAGTGGATCTGATTCTTCGCTCGCTTACCGTTGCGGGGGCAGCACCGGACTGATCAAGGCTTTTGGCCTGTGACGCACCGGTTTCCCGTTTCACCCTGTGAAGGGCACCCGTAACAAGGTGTGTAGGAGAGCATGGGCGAGGGAGGGGCGTCAATTGCCAAGGGTTCTCGTTTTCGAGCACGATTCGCCGGGCTTCGCGCCGCATGAAGATTGACCGCCCCCCAAGCTCTGCGTAGCCTTGCGCTCTCGAGGTTCTTCGGCGTCTGCCGAAGCTAAGAAGGGAACGCGGTCCAAGCCGCGGCTGCCCCCGCAACTGTAAACGGTGATGAACGATGCAAGGCCACTGCCAGGCGGCGGGAAGGCGCATCGTTCGCCAGTCCAACGACCGGCGCACCGTCAGCCAGGAGACCTGCCTCGGACCAGATTCTCACTACAACCGGGCGGGGTGATCCGGTGGCGAACTCTCCCGTGCACCTGCCTGCGCGGTTCTCGTCCCGTATGCCCGCCACCTTGCCAAAGGGCATCCGATGAAAACACTGGCCAAACTTCCCGTCACCATCGTTACCGGCTTCCTCGGCTCGGGCAAAACCACCTTGCTGCGGCATATGCTGGACAACGCCCAGGGCCGCCGCATCGCGGTGATCGTCAACGAGTTCGGCGAGCTGGGCATCGACGGCGAGATCCTCAAGCAGTGCGCCATCGGTTGCACCGAGGAGGAGGCCAGCGGCCGCGTCTACGAGCTGGCCAACGGCTGCCTGTGCTGTACCGTGCAGGAAGAGTTCTTCCCGGTGATGCGCGAGCTGGTGGCCCGTCGCGACGACCTCGACCATATCCTCATCGAAACCTCCGGCCTGGCCCTGCCAAAACCCCTGGTACAGGCCTTCCAGTGGCCGGAAATCCGCAGCGCCTGCACCGTCGATGCGGTGATCACCGTGGTCGACAGCCCGGCCGTGGCCGCTGGCACCTTCGCCGCCTTCCCGGATCAGGTGGACGCCCAGCGCAAGCTCGACCCGAACCTCGACCATGAGTCGCCGCTGCATGAGCTGTTCGCCGACCAGCTGTCCAGCGCCGATCTGGTGATTCTCAACAAGGCCGACCTGATCAGCCCGGAAGACCTGGCCAAGGTGCGCCTGGAAGTCGCCGAGGAACTGCCGCCGGCGGTGAAAGTCATCGAAGCCAGCAGCGGTCGCCTGCCGCTGGACGTGCTGCTGGGCCTGGGCAAGGGTTCTGAAGAGCACATCGACGGCCGCCACAGCCACCACGACCATCACCACGACGGCGACGACCATGATGACCACGATCACGACGCCTTCGATTCCATCTCCATCGAACTGCCACAGGCCGACGAAAGCCTGCTGCTGGACGCCCTGACCCAACTGGTGGTGCAGCACGGCATCCTGCGGGTCAAGGGTTTCGCGGCGATCCCCAACAAGCCGATGCGCCTGTTGATCCAGGGCGTGGGCACCCGCTTCGACAAGCACTTCGACCGCCAGTGGGGCACCGACGAAGCCCGTACCACGCGCCTGGTGCTGATCGGCCAGGAACTGGACGCGACCCTGCTCGAAGCGCAATTGCGCGCCGCCCTCAGCGTGTAAGCCATGCACCTGCTCAGGACCCAGCCCGGCGGTTTCGTGTCGGATGACAACATTGCCGACCTGGGACAAACCCCCGCCGAGCTGGTGATCCTGTGCAGCGGCGACTCCAGCCTGGCGCTGCTGGCCGAAGCGGCGCAGCAACTGCCGGAAGACTACCCGAGCTTTCGCCTGGCCAACCCGATGCAGGTGCAGAACCACGCCTCGGTCGACCTGTATGTCGACCAGGTGCTGCGCCACGCCAAGGTGATCCTGATTTCCCTGCACGGTGGCATCGCCTATTGGCGTTATGGCATCGAGCAACTGGTGCAGCTGGCGCAACGTGGCGTGCAGCTGATCCTGGTGCCGGGCGACGATCGCCCGGACCCGGAGCTGAGCGACCTGAGCACGGTACCCGCCGTCGACCGCGAGCGCCTCTGGCACTTCCTGCGCCAGGGCGGCATGGGTAATGCGCTGAACCTGTACCGCTGCCTCGCCAGCGGCTGGCTGGGGCGCGATTACCCTTGGTCCGAGCCGCAGACCCTGCCGCGCACGGCGATCTACCACCCGCACAACAGCAGCGCTGCCCTCAGCGATTGGCAAGCCGACTGGCGGGCCGGCCAGCCGGTGGCAGCGCTGCTGTTCTACCGCTCGCATTTGCAGGCGGCCAACACCGCCTTTATCGATGAGTTCTGCCGGCGCTTGCAGGCGGCGGGCCTGAACCCGCTGCCGATTGCCCTGGCCAGCCTGAAAGAACCCGGTTGCCTGAGGGTGGTCGAGGAGCTGCTGGATGAGGTGCAGGCGGGGGTGATCCTCAACACCACCGGTTTTGCCCAATCCAGCCCGGAGGCGCCGCACCTGCGGCCGTTCCGCCGCGATATTCCGGTGATCCAGGCCATCTGCGCCCAGGACAACGAACCCGGCTGGCGCGCCAGCGAGCAGGGCCTGGGCCCGCGGGACCTGGCGATGCACATTGCCTTGCCGGAACTGGACGGGCGCATCATCAGCCGGCCCATCAGCTTCAAGGACCTGGCCTGGCGCAGCGAGCGCAGCCAGTCGGATGTGGTCTGCTACCGCTCCGCCCCCGAGCGCATGGATTTTGTCGCCGAACTGGCGCGGCGTTGGGTCGATCTGGCCCGGCTGCCCAATGGCGAAAAACGCATCGCGCTGATTCTTGCCAACTATCCGACCCGCGACGGTCGCATCGGCAACGGCGTGGGCCTGGATACGCCGGCGGCGGCGCTGAATATCCTGCGAGCCTTGCAGGCCCAGGGTTATCCGCTGCCGGTCGAGCTGCCGGACAGCGGGACGGCGCTGATCCAGCAACTGCTCGGCGGGGTCAGCAACGACCTGGACAGCCTCGACCTGCGCCCGTGCCAGCAAAGCCTGGCGCTGGACGAGTACCAGGCCATGTTCGACGCGCTGCCCGAAGCCAACCGCCGGGCGGTGCTCGAACGCTGGGGCGGGCCGGAAAACGACCTGATGTTCCGTGGCGGGCGACTGATGATCGCCGGCCTGCGTTTTGGCCTGACCTTCGTTGGCATCCAGCCGGCGCGCGGTTATCAGGTCGACCCGAGCGCGGTCTATCACGACCCGGACCTGGTGCCGCCCCACGCGTACCTGGCGTTCTACTTCTGGCTGCGCCAGACCTACGGCGCCCACGGGCTGATCCATGTCGGCAAGCACGGCAACCTGGAATGGCTGCCGGGCAAGGGCGTCGGCCTGTCCGAAAGCTGCTGGCCGGATCTGCTGCTGGGGCCGTTGCCGAATATCTATCCGTTTATCGTCAACGACCCGGGCGAGGGCGCCCAGGCCAAGCGCCGGACCCAGGCGGTGATCATCGACCACCTGATGCCGCCACTGACCCGCGCCGAAACCTACGGCCCGCTGCGCGACCTGGAGCTGCTGGCCGACGAGTACTACGAAGCGCAACTGCTTGATCCGCGTCGCGCCCGCGAGCTGCAGAAGGACATTCTCAAGCTGGTGCGGGTGACCCGGATCGACCGCGAACTGCAACTGGACGGGCAGCTCGATAGCGAGGCTGACGCCGCGCTCTGGCTGCCACGGCTGGATACCTACCTGTGCGACCTGAAGGAGTCGCAGATCCGCGACGGCCTGCATGTGTTCGGCGAGTCGCCCGTGGGGCGTCTGCGCATCGACACCTTGCTGGCCTTGCTGCGCATTCCTCGTGGCGATGGCCGGGGCGCGCAGTCGAGTCTGTTGCGGGCCCTGGCCAAGGCCTTCGAGCTGGGGTTCGATCCGCTGGATTGCGCCCTGGCCGAACCCTGGAGTGGGCGCCGGCCACAGCTCTTGCAGGACATCAGCGGGCAGCTGTGGCGCACCGCCGGCGATACCCGCGAACGCCTGGAGCTGTTCGCCGGGCAGTTGATCGAAGCCGCGTTGTCGGGCGAAGTCGAGCAACTGAACGAGCCCGCCTGGAGCGAGGTCAAGGCGATCATCGACAACCTGCGCGAGGTGGTGGCGCCGCGCCTGGATGCCTGCGGCCCGGCGGAGATGGGCGGCTTGCTGGATGCCCTGGGCGGACGTTTCGTACCGGCCGGGCCCAGCGGCGCACCGAGCCGCGGGCGCCTGGACGTGCTGCCCACCGGGCGCAACTTCTACTCGGTGGACGTGCGCAACCTGCCGACCACCACCGCCTGGCGCATCGGTTTCCAGTCGGCCAACCTGATCCTCGAACGGCACTTGCAGGACCATGGCGACCACCTGCGCCAGCTCGGCCTGTCGGTGTGGGGCACGGCGACCATGCGCACCGGCGGCGACGATATCGCCCAGGCCATGGCGCTGATGGGCGTGCGCCCGGTGTGGGCCACCGGCAGCCAGCGGGTCGACGATTTCGAGATCCTGCCTCTGAGCCTGCTGGACCGCCCGCGGGTGGACGTGACCCTGCGGGTGTCCGGTTTCTTCCGCGATGCCTTCGCCAACCTGATCCGTCTGTTCGACGCTGCCGTGCAGGCGGTGGCCGCGCTGGACGAGCCGGACGACCTCAACCCGCTGGCGGCCAAGGTTCGCGCCGAGCGCGAAGCGCTGCTGCAGTCCGGCCTGGATGCCGAGGCCGCGCGGCGCCAGGCCGGCTGGCGGATCTTCGGCGCCAAGCCCGGTGCCTATGGCGCGGGTGTGCAGGGGGCTATCGACGGTCGCCTGTGGCAGAGCCGCGAGGACCTGGCCGAGGTCTACCTGAACTGGGGCGGTTACGCCTATGGTGGCTCCGACGAAGGCACCGCGGCCCGCGGCCAGTTCGCCCAGCGCCTGAGCCAGGTGCAGGCGGTGCTGCAGAACCAGGACAACCGCGAACACGACCTGCTGGATTCCAACGACTACTACCAGTTCCAGGGCGGCATGCTCGCTGCCGTGGAAAGCCTCAGTGGCGCCAAGGCCGCGAGTTACCATGGTGACCACAGCCAGCCGGACCTGCCGAAAATCCGCAGCCTCAAGGAAGAGCTGAACCGGGTGATCCGCTCCCGCGCGGCCAACCCGAAGTGGATCGAAGGGGTGAAACGCCATGGCTACAAGGGCGCCTTTGAAATGGCCGCCACCCTGGATAATCTGTTCGCCTTCGACGCCACCACCCAGCTGATCGACGATCACCAGTACGCTTTGCTGGCCGACGCCTATCTGCTGGACCCGGCGACCCGCGAATTCATCCGGCAACACAACCCCCATGCGTTGCGCGATATGACTGAGCGCCTGCTCGAGGCCCAGCAGCGCGGTATGTGGCAGGAGCCCGGCGAGTACCGCGAGGCCCTGGAAAACCTGTTGCTGGATATAGAAGAAGATGGCTGACGCGCCCGAGGACTGCTTAGCACCGCCCTTCTGTAGGAGCGAGGCTTGCCCGCGATGAGGGCCTGCCAGCCAATACCCGACTCGACCCAACCGAGAACCGACATGAGCGATACCCCACATTTCCCGCTGTCCGCCGTGGTCGGCGCCGATGACCTGAAACTGGCGCTGTGCCTGACGGCCATCGACCCGAAAATCGGCGGGGTGTTGATCGAAGGGCCGCGGGGCATGGCCAAGTCGACCCTGGCCCGCGGCCTGGCGGACCTGCTGGCGAGCGGGCAGTTCGTCACCTTGCCCCTGGGCGCGACCGAGGAA
This sequence comes from Pseudomonas sp. GW460-12-10-14-TSB1, assembly GCF_017349775.1. NCBI lineage: Bacteria > Pseudomonadati > Pseudomonadota > Gammaproteobacteria > Pseudomonadales > Pseudomonadaceae > Pseudomonas > Pseudomonas sp. GW460-12-10-14-TSB1. The sequence goes on along the minus strand of NZ_JACNAC010000031.1, from coordinate 43,235 downwards.
CGCCTGGTCGGCACCCTGGACCTGGACGCGGCCCTGGGCGAAGGCCGGGCACAGTTTTCCCCGGGGGTGCTGGCCAAGGCCGATGGCGGGGTGCTCTATGTCGATGAGGTGAACCTGCTGCCGGACCATCTGGTGGACCTGCTGCTGGACGTGGCCGCCAGCGGCACCAACCTGATCGAGCGCGACGGTATTTCCCACCGGCATTCGGCCCGGTTCGTGCTGATCGGCACCATGAACCCGGAAGAGGGCGAGCTGCGTCCGCAACTGCTGGACCGCTTTGGCCTGAATGTCGCCCTGAGCGGCCAGACGCTGCCCACTGAACGGGGCCAGATCATTCGCCGGCGCCTGGATTTCGACAGCGATCCCCAGGGCTTCTGCCAGCAGTGGGCCGCCGAGCAGGAGGCGCTGCGCCAACGCTGCCAGCAGGCGCGGGGGGTGCTGGCGGAGATTGCCCTGGACGATCGAGCTCTGGAGCGGATCACCGAACGCTGTTTCGCCGCCGGCGTCGACGGCCTGCGCGCGGACCTGGTCTGGCTGCGTGCCGCCTGTGCTCATGCGGCCTGGCGCGGTGCCCGGGCCATCGACGAGCAGGATATCGATGCGGTGGCCGAATTCGCCTTGCGCCATCGTCGTCGCGACAACCCGCCGAGCGCGACCCATCAGCCGCAGCCCTCTCACGCGCCAGCCCCGGCCCAATCCAGCCCCGCCGAAGGCCAGGGCCAATGGGGCGAGCTGCCGGCCCAGGCGCTGGCCACCGGCGCCCGACGTGAAGTGCCGAGCTGGCCAAAAAAGCCCTAGGCATTCGCCCCCGGTCCGACGCGGGGGCGAATGCCAAGCCCCGCGCCGGGCGGTTGGACCAGGGCAGGCAAGGCCGGGCGCGCGCCGCCGTCCAGGGCTCGATCAACTGGCCGGGCACCTTGCTCAACGGTCGGCCTCGCCAGCGCGACGATTTGTTGTGGCACCTGCGCAGCCGTTCGCCCCATGAGCTGTGGCTGGTGATAGTCGATGCGTCGGCCTCTACTCGCCGCCATCAGGCGCTGAGCGATGCCAAGGGCCTGTTGGCCCAGCTGTTCGACGATGCCTACCGACAGCGTGCGCGCCTGGCCCTGCTGACCGCCAGCGGCCGCGCGCCGAACTGGCAGGTGCAGGGGCTCAAGGCCTCGAAGGATCTGCGTGGCTGGCTCGATGGGCTGGGAGCGGGCGGCGGCACGCCGTTGCTGGCGGCCTTGGCCGAAGCGGGACAGTGGCTGGTGTCCCGACAGAAGCGTTATCCGGCCGAGCATCAGCGGGTGCTGCTGCTCACCGACGGCCGGCTGAAAAACCTGCCGCCTCTGGCACGCCTGGGGTGCCCGACCCTGTTGATCGATATCGAACGTGGGCCAATCCGCCTCGGCCGCGCCCGCGAATTGGCGCAGCAGCTGGATGCGCAGTACCGGCATATCGATGGGTAGTGATGGGGTGAGGGCAGCCCGGCCGTGAGCCGGTCGACGACTGCCCCCGGATCAGCGTTTCAGCCGCCGAAAGGCGCGGAACGGATGGCTTCGCCTTTCCTGGCGCAGGAAGGCGGGTTGGTCATGCCCAGTGTGAGCAGGTTGCCGCCGTTGATGATGCAGTTGAACTCCTTGTTGTCGTTGGTTTTCAAGGCCACGTAGGTGTTGGTGCCTTCGGTGCGACGGCTGACGATGCTAACGTCCGAGGGCGCGTAACCCAGGGCGCCGCTGGTCTGGGATTTGATCTGTTCATCGCTCAGGGTATTGGTCTTGCCGGCGATCGAGTTGCAACCGGCGAGTCCGAGGGTGAGGGCGCAAGCCAGGGCAAGGGGGACGACTCTCATGTGTTGTTCCTTTTATTAGGGTGAGGTCCGCCAAAAATCCTAGCAGCGGCGTATTTTTTTGCTGCATGCCCTGGTTGTTTTTTGCGATCCGCTGCGCGAATTGGGCATCGCCAGCCGACGAACGGATGAGTTTGGTCGGATGCTCCGTCCTTCCCTTGAGAGCGTCCCCTCGCTTGCACTCTTGCATCGGCTATTACCTGGCCATTTCCTGTCGGTACTGGCGCGTGCGCCTGGCGCTGTACAACTGGTCGAGCAGCAGCGCCAGCCAGGGGCGTACTTGAGGTTTGGGCGCGCACCCGCGGCTCAGGCGATGCATCTGCAGGCGGACGATGGCCATGGTCGCCAGGGAGGCCAAGGTCTTGCGTTTCCAGCGTAATGGCGGCAGTTGCGGGTGGCTCTGCTGGCCGCTGCGCCAGAGCCTGGGCAAGGCCGGTTCGAGGGTCAGGGCGGTGGCGATGCCGGCCATCGCGATGCCGCTGTCCAGCACCTGCTGCACCACTGGCAGGCGGCGGATGCCGCCGGTGACCATTACCGGCATCTGCGCCGCGGGCGCCAGTTCGCTGGCCATTTCGATGAAGTAGGCTTCGCGCGCCAGGGTCCGGCCGTCGCGCACCTCGCCTTGCATGGCCGGGGACTCGTAGCTACCGCCGGACAGCTCCAGCAGGTCCACCGGCAGGCTGTTGAGCATCTCGATGACCTGGCGCGCGTCGCCGGCATCGAAGCCGCCGCGCTGGAAGTCGGCGGAGTTGAGCTTGACCGAGACGCAGAAGGTCGCGGAAACCCGTTCCCGTACCGCCTTGATCACCTCCACCAGCAGGCGCGCGCGGTTCTCCAGCGAGCCGCCCCATTGGTCGGTGCGGCGGTTGGTCAAGGGCGAGAGGAACTGGCTGATCAGATAGCCGTGGGCGGCATGGATCTGCACCCCGGTAAAGCCGGCCTGTTCGGCCAACCAGGCGCTGTTGGCGAAGCGCCGGATGATCTCGGCGATGTCCTCTTCGCTCATGGGCTTGGGTTCAGCGAACATTTTCGAGAACTGCCCCATGTCCAGGGCCACTGCCGATGGCGCCAGGGCCTGCTGGCCGAGATTGGCCATGGTCTGGCGCCCGGGGTGATTGAGTTGCATCCAGAACTGCGCGCCCTTGGCGCGGCCGGCGCGGGCCCACTGGCGGAACTGCTCCAGGTGCTGCTGGTCCTCCAGGGCCACGCCGCCGGGGCCGGTCATCGCGCGACGGTCGATCATCACGTTGCCGGTGAGGATCAGCCCAGCTTCACCCTCGGCCCAGGTCTGGTAGAGCCGGATCAACGCCGCGGAGGGCGCCTGCTGGCGGTCGGCGAGGTTCTCCTCCATCGCCGCCTTGGCAATGCGATTGCCGATCGTCTGGCCGTTGGGCAAATTCAAGGCTTGAAAGGGTGACATGCTTGACTCCTCATCAGTGGAGGCCTGAGGCTAAGCTTAAAGTTAACTTTAATGTCAAGCAGGTTATCGAGGCTGAAAATGAACATTGGCGAATTGGCACAACTCAGCGGGCTGGCGGCATCGCGCATCCGTTTTTACGAAGCCCAGGGCCTGCTGCCCCAGGTTCAGCGCCAGGCCAACGGCTACCGCCGTTACCCACCACAGATCCTGCAGACCCTGAAGATCATCCAGTGTGCCCAGCAGGCCGGCTTCAGCCTGGACGAGCTCAAGCAACTGCTGCCGGGCTGCGAGTCGAGTGACGTAGACCACGAGGCCCTGCTGCAAAGCCTCGAGCGCAAGGTCGGGCAGATCGAAGAAATGCAGCAGCACCTGGCCCAGAGCAAGGCGCAACTGCTGGAGATCATCGACAGCATCCGCGACCGCCCGGAAGGCATGGACTGTTCCGAGAACGCCGAGCGGGTCATGGCGTCGATCAAGGGCGGGAGGCCCTGAGCCGGTCTGCCTTTGCGGGCGCCGAAAACAATTTGGGCGACCGTTGCGGTCGCCCAAAGGGTGGTTCAGATTGGCAGGTCGAACGGCTTACTGCGGCGTGTCGTCGCCTTTGCCTCGAGCCTTGCCGGACTGGTCCAGCAGTACTGGGGTTGTTAGCAGGTCGTCGTGGTGCGAGGCGCGGTACGAGTGGACGAAGTGACGAATCAAGGCGATGGCCACACCGAGCATCAGGCCCAGTACCAGCGATAGGATGATGACCAAGACGGGCTTCGGCTTGATCGGGCTCACCGGTTGCAGGGCCTTGCGATCGATGGTGACCAGTTTCAGCCGGTCCATATCGATGTTCAGGTTGCGCAGGCGGGTGACTTCAGCCCTGAGTGGAAAGACGTCCTTCAGGAAAATATCTTCGTTGGAGCGCTTGTTCAGTTCCTGCACCTGGCGGTTGACCTGCAGCATCTGCAGCTCCTTACCGATTTCGGCGATACGTTTCTCAGTGAAATCGTCAGTGGTGCGTTTCTGTAAGGCCGCGCGTTCCGCCTCGAGGGTTTCGTAACCCATGAAGTACAGCGGGATGTTCTGGGTATTGACCTCGGTGCGCATCACTTGGGCCGAGCCGGCGTGGGCGGCGTCAGACATCGAGGATGGTGTGGTCGGGGTGCGGATGCCCATCGATTTGGCGATGGCGATCGCTTCGGCCAGTTCGGCCAGACGGTCCTTGCGCTGTTCTTTCAACTGTCCGCGCAAGGCCTTGAGTTCGTCCTCGAGTTGCGCACGGCGGATGTTGTCGCTTTCGAGCAAGGTCGCAATTTTCGATTCTTTATCGGTTTCGTAATTGGAGCGCGCCGCGGCAATCTTGCCTTTGAGTTCATTGAGCCGGTTATTGACGATAACCTTGAGGTCGGCGCCGATGCGCTCACGCTCAGCATCGATGGCGTATTCGACAAAACCGTTGAGGATCGCCACCCCGTCGATATCCTTGGGGTATTGCATTTCCAGCCTGATGTAACTGCTCAGGGCGTTGTCTTTTTTCGGATCTGGCTGAACCAGCTTGATCGAATCGCGGTTAAAGTCCTCGAAGCTTTGTTCGAGTGTTTGTCCTGGGCGTTTGAAGGCCTGGAACAGATCCTGATGAGAACGGAAGAACTCCAGTCGTGTTTCATAGGACTCAAGCGCTGCGCCGACCTTGGACAAGGCATCTGCAGGTGGCAGTTTGTAGACTTCCGAGCGATTGAGGGCATCGAGTTCATTCAGTGCGGCTGGGCGTAATACGCTACTGACCTCATATACGCGGGGAGCCAACAGCACATAAGCCAGGCCTGCCAGTGTCACGGCCAGAGTACAGCCAATTACCAGCTTCTTTTGCTGCCAGACGGATTGGAACAACGCAAACAGGTCAATTTCATCCGCTTCAGTATTCATCTGAGGCCGGGGAATAATGTTCAAATCAGCACACCCTCTAATTATGTGAATCCTAACCCTGTCATGCCGTACCCTGCCGGTGTATGCATGCAGGGCTGCCCCCGTGATGAGGCTCCTTGCCGATGGGCGCCACTCGTTGCCAGAAAAAACCATGAAACAGGAGGCTGTTTTCTTGCGGGAGATAGTTGGCAGGCCACTTTCCGAGGTGGTGCTTGGAAATGGCTGTTTTGATGCCTAGCGCCGAATTAACGTAACTCTTGAATCCTGAAGGCACTTTGCCATTGACGATGGTGAAGACGTTAAGTGGGCGAATATTACAGCAATGCTCGGGAGGATAAATATATGAATTTAACCGTACCTTCATAATTCGCCTTCATCTATTGCTGTTCGGAGAGCAAAGCGGCCTGTTTTCCATATGAAAGTTTATCGGTGCCCCATAAGAGGGCGGGTAGGCTCACAAGTTGTGAGTATTTATCTAATAGCCAGGCAGTTGCCCTCAAAAGAATGGGGTTATAGAACATCCTGAGGGTTTATTGGTGCTGGGCGGATCATGATCGGCCTGATACAGAGTTGCCGCACCTTGGACCTTAGAAGGTGCGGCGAACCCCATGAGTTTTTACTCCACGCTCAGCGTTAACGGCCGCGGCTGCGGGATGGGATTACGCATCAGCGTACCCACCGTCACAGCCGCCAGCAGCGCCAGGAGGCCGGCCACCCAGAGCACCACGCCGAAGCCGTCGACGAAGGCCTGGCGGGCCAGCGGTTCGACCAGTCCTTTCGCGGAGTCGGGCAGCAGCGCCAGGGCCGCGGGCATGTCACCGGCCACCACCCGTGAGGCGATGGCCTGGGCCTGGTCGAGCCATGGCGTGGCGCTCTCGCTCAGGCTGGCGTGCAGGCTTTGCTGGGTATGGCTGCCAAGCAGGGCGCCGAACACACCGATGGCCAGCATGATGGCGCTGAAGCGCATGGTGGTGCTCAGGCCCGAGGCCATGCCGGCGCGGTCGCGGGGCACGCAGGCCATGATGTTCTTCTGCGTGTCGCCGTTGAGCAGGCCGGCGCCGGCGCCGGTCACCGCGATGGCCAGGGCGAAGTTCAGGTAGCCGCCAGCCTGCACGGCCCAGGCCGCGAGCAGGTTGCCGCACCCGACCAGGGTCAGGCCGGCGGCCATCAGGGTCGCCGGGGCATAACGCGTCGCCAGGCGCACGCCGATGCGCGGGCAGATCAGCATGGTCAGGGCAAACGGCAGCATGCCCAGCCCCGAGGCGATGGCCGAGAAACCCAGGCCGTTCTGCAGGTAGAAGGGCAGCAGGGTCATCATCACCTGGGCGCAACCGGCGTAGGCGAACATCCCCAGCAGGGCACCGATAAAACGCGGATGACGGAACAGCTGCAGGTCGACCATGGGCCGGTGCTGCATCCGCTCGATCAGCACGAACAACCCGAGCAAGGCCACGCCGGCCAACAGTCGGGTGTAGGTCAGGAGGTGGCTCCAGCCGATGCGATTGGCTTCGATCAGGCCCCAGATCAGGCACAGCAGGCTGGCGCTGAAGGCCAGGCTGCCCCAGGGATCGAGGCGCGCGGCCTGGGTGTCGCGGGATTCCGGTATCGCGCGCAACACCATCAGCACCAGCAGCCCGCCCACCGGCAGGTTGAGGTAGAAGATCCAGCGCCAGCCGATGAACTCGGTGATCAGGCCGCCAATGGTCGGCGCGGCGGTCATCGCCACGCCCATGCAGGCTCCCCAGAACGCCCAGGCCTTGGCCCGTTCGACCTCGTCATGGAAGGTGTGGCCGATGGTGGCCAGGGCCGAGGTCAGCAGCAACGCCGCACCGACGCCCTTGATCGCCCGGGCGATATCGAGAAACAGTACGTTGGGCGCGGCGCCACAGCCGAGGGAGGCGAGGATGAACAGCCCGAGGCCGCAGAGCAGGGTGCGCTTGCGCCCGAAGCGGTCGGCCAGGCTGCCGGCCGGTAGCAGCAGGGCGGCGAAGGCCAGCATGTAGGCGCTGACCACCCATTCGATATCGGCGAAGTTGGCCCCCAGGTCGCGGGCGATGCTCGGCAGGGTCACCGCGACTATGTTGGTGTCGAGCACGATCAGCGAACACACCCCGGAGGCGGTGAGCAGGGTCAGGCGTGGGCTGGCTGGCCTCATGGCTGCACCCGTTGACCCAGCGTGGCGAGGGCGGCCTGGGCGATTTCATCGTCGTGGGCCGGGGTGTCGGCACTGATGCCGATGGCGCCGATCACCTGGCCGTCGACCCGGATCGGCTGCGCGCCTTTCATCATCAGCAGGCCCGAAGTGATGGCCGCCTGGCGCCCGCCGTTGATGGCGTTTTCCAGGTCGCCGGAAGGGCGCTTGAACAGTGCCGAGGTCCGCGCCTTGCCCTGGGCCAGTTCAATGCCGGCCACCACCGGCGCCCCGTCCATGCGCGCGCTGAGGATCGGCCAGCCGCCATCGTCGACGATTGCCACGGCGCAGGGCCAGCCCTTGGCCGAGGCGGTTTCCTGGGCGGCCTTGAGCAGTTGCTGGGCGGTGGCGAAATTCAGGATTGCCTTCTGGGCAACGTCGGCGTTTTTCTCGGCGGCGAAAGTCGCGGGCACGCTGCAGCAAGTGATCAGGGCCAGAAACAGAGGTTTGACGTGCATGGCTTGGGCTCTCTACTGTGAAGGTCTGGCCAGCTTATCCCGGGCTTTCGCCCACTCTGTTAGGCGAGCTGGAGCACTTCATTACCTTTGAGCTAATACGCTTATGGAAATCCGTCATTTCCGCTATTTCCTGGCGGTGGCTCGGCAACGCAATTTCACCCGCGCCGCCGAACAGCTAGGCATCGCGCCGCCGACCCTGAGCCGGCAGATCCAGGACATGGAGCAGGCCCTGGGTACCCGCCTGTTCGTGCGCCAGCAGCGCGAGGTCAGTCTGACCGAGGCCGGTGCCGCCCTGGTGCGCGAGGCCGAGGCCACGGTGCGCCAGTTCGAGTTCGCGCAACGTAACGCCCAGCGCGCCGGGCGCGGCGAGATCGGCCATATCGAGTTGGGCTACGTGGCTTCGGCGGTGTATTCGGGGCTGTTGCAAAAACAGGTGCAGCGCTTCAGCCAGGACTGCCCGGACGTCAGCCTGAGCGTGCGCGAAAGCCCGATGGCGGCGTTGCCGGGGCTGGTGTCCGAGGGACGGTTCGACATCGGCTACATCCGCTCGCCCATGACCCTGCCCGAAGGGGTGGAGGCGGTCCGCCTGGATGCCGAAGGTTTTGTCCTGGCGCTGCCGGCCGAGTCCTGGCTGGGACGCTTGCCGGAGATAGCCCCGGCCCATCTGCACAACGAAACCTTCGTCCTTCCCGAGCAGATCAGCGGCACCCTGCAGGTCGCCGCCGAGGGTGGCTATGCGCCGAAACTGGGGCCGCAGCCCGGTGGCCTGGTGGCGGTGCTGGCCCTGGTCTCCCTGGGGCAAGGCGTGGCCGTGGTGCCGGAGTCGGTGGTCGGGCACGTGGGGCTGCCCAATGTGTTGTACCGGCCGATCCAGGGCAGCACGGCGTCGTCCTGGCTGTCGCTGATCCACCGCCGTTTCGAGAAGGCGCCGGCGGTGGCGCGGTATATCGAGCAGGTCAGAGGCCAATTTCGGGGGTAGGGGCTTTTGCCCGGGCGCTATTGAGTCAGCCCGGGCAGGCTCGCTTTTGCAGGAGCGAGCCTGCTCGCGCGGTACTTCAGGCCAGGCGCGGCTCCACCGAGTCCGCCAACTGCGTGAGGATCAGGCAGCAGGACACTGCGCCGGCATCCAGTGCCCCCAGCGAGCGCTCGCCCAGGCGGCTGGCGCGGCCGATCTTCGCCACCAGGTCACGGGTCGAGTCCCGGCCCTGGGAGGCCGCGCTTTTCATCCGCTGCAGGCTCTCCTTGAACGAGGCGCCGCCGGCCTCGGCCTGTTCGAACGCCTGCACCGCGGGAATCAGTGTATCCATCAGGCACTTGTCGCCCACCCCGGCGTCGGTGATGTCCTGCAATGAGCCCAGCCCGCCGCGCAATAGCCGGGCGAAGCGGGCGGCATCGATCTGCTGGCAGCCGCGAACTTCGTCGGCCATGCCGATAAACAGGCTGCCGTAGAGCGGGCCCATGGAGCCGCCGATGCCCTCCATCAGGCTCAGGGTCAATTCGTCGAGGGCCCCGGCCAGGTCCAGCTGACGACCGGCGAGGGCCCGGCCGCAGTGGGCGAACCCCTTGGCCATGTTGATGCCGTGATCGCCGTCGCCGATGGCGCCGTCGACTTCGCTGAGGTACTCACGGTTGGCGACTATCACCGTCACCAGGTCATTGACGATGGCGCTGCCGTCGAGGCTGGAAAAATGCTGGCTCATGGTTCACTCCGACTGGGTCATGCCGATGGAGCGGCAGGGTTGGTCGATCAGGGTTTTCAGCTCGGCATCCAGGCCCAGCAGGGTCAGGGTCACGCCCATCATTTCCAGGGAGGTGAAGTAGTTGCCGACATAGCAGCGATGGATCTTCAGGCCCCTGGCCCTGAGCTGGCGCTCGACTTCGGCGTAGAAGATATACAGCTCCATCACTGGTGTGGCGCCGAGGCCGGAGACCAGCACTACCACGCTGTCGTCACGGCTGAAGTCGCGATCGGCAAGGATCGGCGCGAGCATGCGCTCGGCCATGGCGGCGGCGGACTCGACCGGCACGACCTGGATGCCGGGTTCGCCATGGTGGCCGATGCCCAGCTCCATCATGCCGTCGGCGATCTGGAAGTTCGGCTTGCCCACCGCAGCAATGGTGCAGGGCGTGAGGCCGACACCGATGGAGCGGCACTGGTCGACGGCTTTTTGCGCGACGCCGATCACCCCATCCAGGTCATAACCTTTGGCCGCCGCCGCGCCGCCGACTTTCCACATGAAGATCTCGCCCGCCACGCCGCGGCGTTTGCCGATTTCTTCACGGGGCGCGGAGGCCACGTCATCGTTGGCCACCAGGGTGCGAATCCGCATGTCCTTGCTGGCGGCCATCTTCATCGCCAGCTTGACGTTCATGTTGTCGCCGGCGTAGTTGCCGTACAGGCAGGCCACGCCCGCGCCCTGGTCGGCGGCGCGGAAGGCGTCGAAGAAGCTCTTGGCGGTGGGCGAGGAGAAGATTTCGCCGACCGCCACGGCGTCCACCAGGCCGGGGCCGACATAACCGAGAAAGGCCGGCTCATGGCCGGAGCCGCCGCCGGTGACGATGCCCACCTGGCCGGCCTGCGAGAGGCGGCGCTTGCGGATGACCCGTGGGTTGGCCTCGTATTGGGCCAGTTCGGGGTGGGCCAGGAGTATGCCTTGCAGCATGTCCTCGACCACCTGGTCCGGATCGTTGATCACTCGATTCATGACGCGGTTTCCTTGTTCCTGTTAGCTGCACGGCTGTGCAGTGAATCGCCGGCAAGCTCGCCTCCCGTGGAGGGAGTGGGAGAGTCCGCGGGTGCGGGCTTGTCGGCGAACCGGTTGGAAGGCAGTGGGGCCTCAGGGCTTGAGCACTACCTTCAATGATCGGTCGCCGCGCTCCATCACCGCGAAGGCCTGCTTGAAGTCGGCCAGGGCGAAGGTGTGGGTGACCACGTCGCGCATGTCGATCTTGCGCTTGCCGATAAAGTCGATGGCCCGTGGGTACATGTAGGGCCCCAGGTGCGAGCCGAGCACGTCCAGCTCCTTGCGGTCGCCGATGATCGACCAGTCCACCGTGGCTTCGTCGTTGAACACGCTGAACTCGACGAAGCGCCCGAGCTTGCGCAGCATCGCCAGGCCCTGGTTGACCGCCTTGTGATGACCGGTGGCTTCGATATAGATGTCGCAACCGTAGCCGTCGGTGATTGCGCGAATTTTTTCCAGCACGTTCTCCTGGGCGGGGTTCCAGACTTCATCGGCGCCCAGGCGCAGGGCCAGCTCGGCGCGCTCGGGCTTCATGTCGAGGACGATCAGGCGCTTGGGGTTGCGCATCCGCACCGCGCCGATGATGCCCAGCCCCAGGGTGCCGGCGCCGGCCACCACCACTATGTCGTCGAAACCGACATCGGCGCGCTCGGCGGCGTGCAGCGAGCAGGCCAGGGGTTCGATGAGGATGGCTTCGTCCGGCGGAATCTCGTCCGGCACTTTGTGCACGATGCCTTCCTTGGTGAAGATCATGTACTGCGCCATGGCGCCCTGGACATTATTCTGGAAGCCGTACAGGTCGTGCTTCTGACACATCCAGTACTGGCCGTGGTTGCAGAAGCGGCAGCCCCAGCACGGCACTATCTGTTCGGAGATCACCCGGTCGCCGACTTGCACCCCGCGTTTTTCCGCGCCCGGCCCCAGGGCCACAACGCGGCAGACGAACTCATGGCCGGGAATCATCGGCGGCTTGACGTAGCGCGGCTGCTCGGCGTCGCCCCAGAAGGAGGGGGCGCCACGGTAGGTCTTGATGTCGCCCATGCAAATGCCGCACAGCTCGACCTTGGTCAGGATCTCGTCCGGGCCGGGTGTCGGCACCGGCACCTGTTCCAGGCGGTAGTCTTCGGGGCCGTGGCAGACCACGGCCTGCATGGTGCTGGGAATCTCGGGTGACAGGTGTTCGGCGGGCAAGGTGGACATGACGGCGGGCCTCACTGCAAGAATGGGAGTAACGTTCGATTACTGGATGCTGTAGCCGCCATCGATCACCACGTTCTCCCCGGTGATCATCTGTGCGGCGTCGCTGAGCAGGTACAGCACCAGCCCGGCGATTTCCTCGGGCTGGGCGAAACGGCCGACCGGGATCTGTAATTTGGCCCGCTCGCCCAGTTCTCCGGCCCAGGCCTTCTTGCCCAGGGCGGTCTCGACTATGGTCGGCGAGACGGCGTTGACGTTGATGCCGTGGGCGGCCCATTCCATGGCCAGGACCTTGGTCATGCCCACCACCGCGGCCTTGCTCGCGCAATAGGCCACGTGCCGGTCCAGGCCGATGATGGCGGCCTGTGAGGCGAGGTTGACGATGCGTCCGCTGCCGCGTTCGAGCATGTGCCGGGCGCAGGCCTGGGCAACGAAAAAGCTGGCCTTGAGGTTGATGTCCAGGGTGGTGTCCCAGGCGCTTTCGCTGACCTCCAGGGCCTTGTCCAGCAGGGCGACGCCGGCGCTGTTGACCAGGAAATCCAGGCGTCCGAAGTACTCGGCGACCCGGTCCACGGCATGCTGCACCTGGTCCAGCTGGCGCAGGTCGAGGGCCAGCCCCAGGTGCCCGCCGCCGAGGCGGGCGGCGATCTCGACGACCTCCGGGTCGCGATCCAGCAGCGCTACCTTGGCGCCGCGTTCCACCAGCAGCGTGGCGCAGGCCAGGCCGATCCCGGCGGCGCCGCCGGTGATCACTGCGCAGCGACCGCTGAGGTCGAAGGCCCGATCCCAGAATCCGGACATGATGTTAACTCCTGTATGGCGAATGAATGGCAGGGGGCGTTATTTACTGCCGGCGACCTGCTGGTACAGGCTGTCGGCGTTGGCGCTGGTCACCGGCACCCACGGCAGGATGTACAGCTTGTCGGTGCCGTCACCCCATTTCACGTCCTGGGCATAACGCTCCCAGATCACCGACTGCGGCTTGTAGTCCTTGCCGGCCAGGGTGCGCAGGGCCACGTCCAGGGCGCCCTGGGACTGGGCCTGGGCGTCCTGCAGGAAGGTGGTGATGTCGCCTTTTTTCGCCGCCTGGATCGCGTCCGGCATGCCGTCGATGGAGGTCACCGGCACGTCGCTCGGCGACAGGCCGCGAGACTTCACGGCCTGCAGGGCGCCGAGGGCCATGTCGTCGTTCTGCGCGATGATCCCGGAGATGCCGCCGTTGGGGTGGGCATTGAGCCAGTCCTCGGTCAGCGACAGCGCCTCGGCGCGGGACCAGTTGGCGGTCTTCATTTCGATGACCTTGATTCCGGGGTTCTTCTTCAGCACTTCCATCTCGCCTTTCTCGCGGTCGATCTGTGCCGACTGGCCGATCGGGCCCTGGATGATCACCACGTTACCCTTGCCCTGGAGCTTGTCGACCATGGCCTGGGCCTGCAGGCGGCCGCCCTCGACGTCGTCGTTGCCGACATAGGGCACGCTGGCGCTGGCGACCTTGGTATTGGAGGCGATCACCGGAATGTCGTTTTCCTGGGCGCGGGCCACGGCGCCGACGCCGGCCTTGGTGTCGATCGGCACGAAGATGATCGCGTCGTAGCGCTGGGTGACCATGGTTTCGATCTGGTTGTTCTGGGTCAGGGCGTCGTAGTTGCCGTCGAACACGGTGATCTGCACCCTGCCGTCCTTGACCGCCGGATGCTGTTTCAGCTCGCGTACCCAGTTCTGCATGAACTGGCCCTTGAGGCCGTAGACCGCCGCGCCGATCTTGTAGGTCTTGCCCTCGGCCAGGGCCATGCCGCTGGCGAGCAGGGAGGCCGTGGCCAGGGCGAACAGGGAGGTACCAAAGGTGGTGGAGGAAAGCTTCATGGGGAACTCCGTTATTGTTGTAGTCGTGCCATGGAAAGGACGGGGGAGTCAGCGTTTCTTCTTGCGCCAGACATCGATGAGCACCGCGAACACGATGATCAAGCCCTTGGCGACTTGTTGGTAATAGGAAGACACCCCGAGCAGGTTCAGGCCGTTGTTGATCACGCCGATCAACAGGGCGCCGAACAGGGTGCCGACGATGCTGCCGGTGCCGCCGGAGAGGCTGGTGCCGCCGATCACCACCGCGGCGATGGCGTCCAGTTCATAGGACGTGCCGGCCTGGGGCAGGGCGGAGGTGGTGCGGGCCGAGAGGACCACGCCGGCCAGGCCCGCCAGCAGGCCCGAGACCACGTACACCGAGAACATCACCTTGCGTACGCCGATCCCTGAGGTGCGGGCGCTCTTTTCGTTGCCGCCCACCGCGTACACGTAGCGGCCGTAGGTGGTGTAGCGCAGGACCATCCAGAAGATCAGCGCGACCACGGCGAAGATCACGACCGGCACGCCCACCGGGCCGATCTTGCCGATACCCAGGGCCAGGTAGTTTTCCGGCAGGTCGGTGACCGGGCTGCCGTCGTTGAGAATGAAGGTCATGCCGCGGGCGATGCTGAGCATGCCGAGGGTGGCGACAAAGGGCGGGATCGACAGGTTGGCGACCATGAAACCGTTGACCACCCCGAGCATCGCCCCGGCGAACATCCCGGCGCTGACCGCGGCCAGCAGCCCGTAGCCCTGGGTGGCCACCAGGGCGCTGCACAGGCCGGCGAAGGCGAGGATCGAACCCACCGAGAGGTCGATGCCCTTGGTCAGGATCACGTAGGTCATGCCCACCGCGAGAATGCCGTTGATCGAGGTCTGGCGCAGGATGTCCATCCAGTTGCGCCAGGTCATGAAGTACTCGCTGGCGAAGGCCATGACCACGCACAGCAGGATGAATACCAGCGGCAGGCCGAAGCGGTCGAGGGCCAGGCGCAGGCGGCTGCGGGGTGCCGGGCCGACGGCGGTGGAGGCGGGTGTGGCGGCAGGGGTGACAAGGGTCTTGGCATTCATGAGGCGAGACTCAGCAGGGCTTCCTGGGAAAGAGCGGTATCGGTGCTGATGGTGACCAGGCGGCCGCCCTTGAACACCGCGATGCGATCGCTCAGGTGGAGCAGTTCCGGGGCTTCGGACGAGACCACTATGGCCGCGCCGCCAGCCCGCACGAACTCGTCCAGCAGGTGATAGATCTCCTGCTTGGCGCCTTCGTCGATGCCTCGGGTCGGCTCGTCGCACAGCAGGCACACCGGCTGGGTCGACAGGCACTTGGCGAGCACCACCTTCTGCTGGTTGCCGCCACTCATGGAGGCCACCGGCAGGTCCAGGGAGGAGACCTTGATCTGCAGGCGCTTGACCATGTCCCGGGCCAGCGCCTGTTCCTTGCGGGCGTTGATCAGCGACCAGCTCGACAGCTGCCGATAGGCCGACAGGGCAATGTTGGACAGGATGCTGCCGCTGAGCACCAGGCCGCTGTCCTTGCGGTCTTCGGTGACCAGCGACAGGCCGGCGCGAATGGTCGCCGCCGGTGCGCCGACCGGCAGCGGCCGGCCTTGCAGGCTGACCGTGCCGGCGTCGGGTTCGGTGAGGCCATAGAGGCAGTTGAGGAATTCGCTGCGGCCCGAGCCCATCAGGCCGTAGATGCCGAGAATCTCGCCCTGGCGCAGTTGCAGGCTGATGTCCTGGAACTCGCCGTCGCGGCTCAGGCCCTGGACATCCAGGCAATTGTGCGCCGCGCATTCGCGCCCGACCTTGTGGTCGATGCGTTGTAGTTCCTGGCCGACGATGCCGCGCACCAGGTGGGCGCGATCGATGTCGGCCATGCGCCCGCTTTCGACGAAGGCGCCGTCGCGGAAGATGCTGTAGTCGTCGGCGATCTGCGCCAGCTCGCTCAAGCGGTGCGAGACATAGACGATCCCGGCGCCGCGGGCGGTGAGGCGGCGGATGGCCTTGAACAGGGTCTCGGCTTCGCGCTCGCCGATGGCCGAGGTCGGTTCGTCCATGATCATCACCTGGCAGTCATGGCTGAAGGCCTTGGCGATTTCCACCAGTTGCACCTGGGCCACGCTCAGGCGGTGCATGGGGCTGTCGGGGTCGACCTCGAACTCCAGGCTTTCCAGCAGCTCGCGGGTGCGCCGGTTGAGAGCCTTGCGGTCGACGATGCAGCCGGCGCGGCGCGGTTCGCGGCCGAGCCAGATGTTCTCGGCGACGCTCATGTAGGGAATGGGTTCCAGTTCCTGGGTGATCATCGCCACCCCAGCGGCCAGCGCCTCGCCGGGGCGATTGAACTGCACCGGGCGGCCGTTGAGCGCAATGCTGCCGGCGTCACGCTGGGTGATGCCCATCAGGATGCTGAGGAAGGTGGATTTGCCGGCGCCGTTGCCGCCGCACAGGGCGTGCACGCTGCCGGCGCGCAGGGCGAGGCGGCCATCGCGCAGGGCAGGGATCCCGGCATAGGCCTTGGCGACATGTTCAGCCTGGAGCAGTAATGGCGTGGCCATCGGCGTGTCCTCGTGCTGTGAATTCTTATTAGGTCGCAGAGTCATGTTTCGCTGTGATCATATGTGTATCAAATGAAATTCTGATCAGTCAATCTCTTTCAAGGTAAATCTGTATCAGCGGTCGCTAATGCTTTCATAACCCTTTGTGTAGGGCTTTGACTCGGCTGTCAGGTAAATCCTGCTTGACAGTCAGGGGGTGAATGCTTGAGAAATGACTGAGCAAAGTTTCATTTAGTGATCATATGATCAGTCTTGCTCTCACCCAGACAGCGGAGCGAAATGCCATGAACACAGCCTTTTCAGTGGCCATCGGATGTGATGAAGCGGGTTTCGAGCTCAAGGAGTTGCTCAAGCGCCATATCGAGACCCTGGGCCATCCGGTGGAGGATTTCGGCACCCATTCCCTGGAGCCGGTGCTCTATCCGGACATTGCCCTGGCGGTGGCCACGGCCATCGGCGCCGGGCATCACCGCCTGGGGGTGCTGGTCTGCGGCACGGGCATCGGCATGGCCATCTCGGCCAACAAGGTGCCGGGCATCCGCGCGGCCCAGGCCCACGACACCTATTCGGCCGAGCGCGCACGCAAGAGCAACGATGCACAGATTCTCTCCATCGGCGCGCGGGTGGTGGGGGCCGAGCTGGCCAAGAGCATCGTCAAGTCGTTCCTCGAGTCGGAGTTCGAGTCCGCGCGCTCGGGGGCCAAGGTCGAGCGGATCAACGCCATCGAGCGCGACGGTCACCGGTAGGCGCCGGCTGTAGACGCGACCTGCATCGACTAGAGAGAATGCGCCTTTGATGCCCATACGGAAGCCAGTCCACATGAGTGACAGTACCCCGCGCGGAGCCAGCGACATCGATCTGATGACCGAGGTGGCGATGCTCTATTACCTTGAGAACGTCACTCAGGAGGCCATCGCCAAGCGCTTCGATCTGTCCCGGGCCAAGGTCAGCCGCCTGCTCAAGCGGGCGCGGGACGAAGGCATAGTCGAAGTCCGGGTGCTGCAGCATCCGGCAATGAACAACGAGCTGGAGCAGGCGCTGGTGGAGCGCTTCCAGCTGGATCGGGCACTGATCGCGGTCGACCACAGCGACCCCGACACCCAGCGCTCGGCGGTGGCCAGCCTGGTGGCCAACTACCTGAACAAAACCCTGAGCGACGGCATGATCGTCGCCGTCGGCATGGGCCGCAATGTCGGCGCGGTGGCCGACAACGTGTTCCTGCCGGTGACCCGCAACTGCACCTTCGTCTGCGCCATCGGCGGCTCGTTGCGCGCCGGCGAGTACATGAACCCCGACCATATCTGCCGGCGCCTGGCCCTGCGTTTCGGCGCGGAAAGCGAAACCCTGTACGCCCCGGCGCTGGTGGCCAACCCGGAACTGCGCAGCGTGCTGATCAGCAACGACACTGTGCGTTCGACTCTGGATCGTGCCCGGCGCGCCGACATCGCGCTGATTGGCATCGGCGACATGAGCGAGAACAGCAACATGGTGCGCATGGGCTGGTTCTCGCCCCAGGAAATCGCCCAGGCGCGGCTGTCCGGTACCGTGGGCGACATGATGGGCTACGACTTCATCGACATCCATGGCCAGCCGGCGGTCAACGCCATCCAGGGCCGGGTGATCGGCCTGACCGTGCAGGAGCTGGTGCGCATTCCCGATGTGGTGGCCATCGCCAGTGAGAACACCAAGGCCGCCGCGACCCTCGGCGCCTTGCGCTCCGGGGTGATCAACACCCTGGCGACCACCGTGACCAATGCCCACACCATCCTTGCGCTGGACGATGCGACGCGTAAGGGCTGAGGTCGCCAGAGCGCATCATGAACCCGCCTGCTCCTGCAAAAAAAACGCCTTTGCAGGGGCGGGCCGGTTCGCGATAGCGCGGGTCCGGGCAGCCCCCGCTAAGATCTTGAAATGATTTCCCCATAGGAAATTTCCCTTGAGGTTGTAGGATTCAAGTCCGTTTTTCTTTACAGGACTTGCATGAACACCCTCTCGGAGCCTCCCAGTCGTCCTTATCCCTGGACGCCTCAGTCTTTCCCCGCTCGATTCGCCTCGCGACGCCTTTTGTCAGTCATAGGGCGCGGCCGTTACCCCGAACTTCCCGCTTTTCGCTGCTCGCCGCCGGTTGTCGCAACCCTTGGGCGCTGGCCTGCGTTCGCCGTTCAAAAACCTTGTAGCCTTGCCTTGCCGTGCCCGGCTGTCTGAATTCACTGGAGAGATAGAGTCGTCTTTATGGAATGGATAATGGACCCCACGGCCTGGCTTGGCCTGTTGACCCTGATCGTGCTGGAGCTGGTGCTGGGTATCGACAACCTGGTGTTTATCGCGATCCTCGCGGACAAGTTGCCGCCTCATCAGCGTGACCGCGCGCGGATCATCGGCCTGTCCCTGGCGCTGATCATGCGCCTGGGCCTGCTGGCGAGCATTTCCTGGTTGGTGACCCTGACCACGCCGTTGTTCGAGGTGTTCGGCAAGAGCTTCTCCGGCCGTGACCTGATCATGCTGTTCGGTGGTGTGTTCCTGTTGTTCAAGGCCACCATGGAGTTGCATGAGCGCCTGGAAGGTCATGTCAGCCAGCGCACCGGCAACGCCGCTTACGCATTGTTCTGGCCGATCGTGGCGCAGATCGTGGTGCTGGACGCGGTGTTCTCCCTGGACGCGGTGATCACTGCCGTGGGCATGGTCGACGAACTGGCGGTGATGATGATCGCGGTGATCATTTCCATCGCCCTGATGATTGTCGCCAGCAAGCCGCTGACCCGTTTCGTCAACGCCCACCCGACGGTGATCATGCTGTGCCTGGGCTTTTTGATGATGATCGGTTTTGCCCTGACCGCCGAAGGCCTGGGCTTCCACATCCCCAAAGGCTACCTGTACGCGGCCATCGGCTTCTCGATCCTGATCGAGGTGTTCAACCAGATCGCCCGTGCCCGCCGCAAGAAGTCCATGCAGGGCCTGCGGCCGATACGTGAACGCACGGCCCATGCGGTGATGCGCCTGCTGGGCGGTCGCCAGTTGGCGGTGGAGGAGGTGGGCGAGGAGATCGTCGACCTGCTGGACAATGGCCAAGCGCCGAGCGCCGAGCTGTTCGACCGCCGCGAGCGGGTGATGATCAGTGGCGTGCTGCAACTGGCCGAGCGGCCGATCCGCAGCCTGATGACCGTGCGCGCCGACGTCGACTACATCGACCTGGCGGACGATGCCGAAGCCATCCGCAACAAGCTGATGCATTCGTCCTACTCGCGCCTGCCGCTGATTCGCGACGGCGCGGTGGAAGAGCCGCTGGGCTTCGTGCACAAGAAGGAACTGCTGAAGGAGTACCTGGCCGGTAACGAGCCGAACCTGGAGCACCTGGCGCGCACGGCGATCAACCTGCTGGACAGCTTCTCGATCCTCAACGCCCTGGAACAGATGCGCAAGGCCTCGACCCACATCGCGTTCGTGATCAACGAATTCGGCGATTTCGTCGGCGTGCTGAGCATGACCGACATCCTCGAATCCATCGCCGGCGAGCTGCCCGACGCCAGCGAAATCGAAGGCCCGGACATAGTCGAAGAGCAGGGCGGTTTCATGGTCAGTGGCGCCTTGAACCTGACGCAGATCCGCCAGCGCACCGGCTTCAACGCCGAACCCACCGAGGACTACCAGACCCTGGCCGGGCTGGTGATGAGCCTGCTGGACCGCTTGCCGGTGATTGGCGACCGACTGCAATGGCAGGACTGGACGCTGCAGGTAGTGACGGTGGAAGAGCGGCGGGTGACCCGGGTGCTGATGCACAGGCCGGACGCCGCCTGAGCCATGAGCTGACAGAAAGCCGGACGCGAGTCCGGCTTTTTTTTGCCCGGAATATGACTCGCGCCCAAGGCCAGGTTCCGATTGATTAAGTTTTGCTTAAAAGCTTTCAACCCCGCGGCTGATTATCATTCCCGGACAGCTGCCGCAGACTGGTTTCGTATCTCCATGCACCCTTGTTCTTGCCGCGAGGGTCTTGAAACGAGCGGTCTATGTCAGTCAATCCCGCAATACCCCCGCAGGCAGCCCCTGTCGAATGCCCCGCCATGGCGGAGCTCTCCGCCACCGCGGCCATCCACTCGGCCCTGGCCTGTTGCCAACTGCTGCTGCAACTGACCCAGGAGCGCGCGCCACAGGCCGCCGACCCGGGAGACGAGCGCGACCTGCGTCGGGCGCTCAAGGACTACGCCCGGGGCGCCGGCGTCGACCTGCGCCTGGAGCGTCTGGCGCTGGCCCGGCTGACCCCGAAGATGCTGCCCCTGGTCTGGCGCGACCGCAGCGGCGCTTTTGTCCTGCTGGCGCGGTTGTCCGACGCGCAGGCCCTGGTGCAACGGCCGGCAGCCCATAGCCCGGATGTGCTCGATCGCACGCAGTTGGCCGAAGAGTGGAGCGGCGAGGTGATTCGCCTGCGCCAGGGCGGCCTGCGTTTTGATCTGTCCTGGTTCGTTCCGGAACTGCTGCGCCACCGCCGGATACTCGGCGAAGTGCTGCTGTGCTCGCTGCTGCTGCAAGTGCTGGCCCTGGCAACCCCGTTGTTCTTCCAGGCGGTGATGGACAAGGTCATGGTGCACCGGGCGCTGTCGACCCTCGACGTGCTGGTGATGACCCTGGTGGTGGTCGGCCTGTTCGAGGTGCTGCTCAAGGGGTTGCGCGAATACCTCTCGGCGCACACCGCCAATCGCATCGACATCGGCCTCGGGGTCAAGCTGTTCCGCCATCTGCTCGGCCTGCCGCTGCTGTACTTCAAGCAGCGCCAGGTAGGCGCGATCATCACCCGGGTGCAGGAGCTGGACAGCATCCGCGAGTTCCTCACCGGCTCCCTGCTGACCCTGTGCGTGGATGTGGCCTTCACCCTGGTGTTTTTCGCGGTCATGGCCTGGATCTCCTGGCCGCTGACGCTGCTGGTGCTGCTGACCCTGCCGCTCTATGTGCTGCTGGCCTGGGCCAGCAGCGGTCCGCTGGAGAAACGCATCGAGCGGCAGTTCTACAGCGCCGCGCGCAACACGGCCTTTCTCAATGAAAGCGTAAGCAGCAGCGAAACTATCAAGAGCCTGGCGGTGGAACCGCGCATGCAGCGGCGCTGGGAGGCGCAGACGGCGGAGATGGTCGAGGCCGGTTTTGCCAGCCAGACCCTGGGCAGCGCGATCAGCCAGATGGTCACGCTGTTGCAGAAAGTCACGGCGGTGGCGGTGATCTGCTGGGGGGCGAGCATGGTCATCGACTTGCAGATGACCATTGGCCAATTGATCGCCTTCAACATGATGCTGTCCCACGTCAGCCAGCCCCTGGCCAAGCTGATCGAGGTCTGGCAGCAGTTCGTCCGGGTGCGGGTGTCGGTGGACAAGCTGGGCGACATGCTCAACCTGCCGGTGGAGCAGGCCGAGGGGGATCAACGCCCGGCGCAGGCCCTGCGCGGCGAGGTGCGCATCGAGCAGGTGAGGTTCCGCTACCGCCCGGAACTGGAACTGGTGCTGCGTGGCCTGGACCTGCATATCGCCGCTGGCCAGACCCTGGGTATCGTCGGGCCGTCCGGGTCGGGCAAGAGCACGCTGACCCGCCTGCTGCAAAAACTCTACACCCCGGACGCCGGGCGCATCCTCATTGACGGCATGCCGCTGCAGCAGTTGCAGCCAGCCTGGTTGCGCAGCCAGATCGGCGTGGTGCTGCAGGAAAACTACCTGTTCAACCGCAGCGTGCGGCACAACATCGCCCTGCGCCATCCCACGGCGTCCCTGGAAAATGTGATCGCCGCGGCGCGCCTGGCCGGCGCCCATGACTTCATCCTGCGTCTGCCGCTGGGCTACGACACGGTGCTGGCCGAGGCCGGCAGCTCGCTGTCCGGTGGCCAGCGGCAACGCATCGCCATTGCCCGGGCGCTGATGGGCGACCCGCGGATCCTGATTTTCGACGAAGCCACCAGCGCCCTGGACGACGAATCCCAGGCGCTGATCCAGGACAACATGGCGCGCATCGCCGAAGGTCGCACGGTGATCATCATCGCCCACCGCCTGTCCGCGGTCCGCCATTGCCAACGCATCATCGCCCTGGAGCAGGGGCGTATCAGCGAGTCGGGCAGCCACCAGCAACTGCTGGCCAACGGCGGCTGTTATGCGCGCTTGTGGGCGCTGCAACAGGCGCTGCGCAAGGAGGCCGAATGATGCGCGGTTCATTCCTGACCCCCTTGCGACGCGCCTGGCAGCAGCTGCGCGAGGCGCCGGCGCTGCTCAAGCGCAGCCGCGACGAGTACGAGTTCCAGCCCGGTTACCTGGAGATTGTCGAGCGCCCGCCCGCGCCCTGGGCGCGGGGCACGGCACTGGTGCTGGTGTTGTCAATCCTGCTGGCCCTGGGCTGGGCGATCCTTGGCTTCCTCGACATTCATGCCAGCGCCGCCGGGCGTCTGATGGTCTCCAGTTACACCAAGGTGATCCAGGCCCATGAGGCCGGTGAAGTGCGGGCCATCCATGTGCGTGACGGGCAGCGGGTCAAGGCCGGCGATGTGCTGGTGGCGCTGAACCCGATCGGCATCGACGCCGAGTTGAGCGAGTTGCGCGCGCAACTGGCGTTCAAGCGCCTGGAGCTGGCCCGGGCCCGCGCGCTGCTGACCCCGGACCCGCTGGGCAGCTACCAGGCGCCGGACGGCCTGGACGCGGAACAGCTGGCGGCGGCGCGGGAACAGTTGGCGAGCACCTGGAAGGAGATCCGCGCCAACCTCGACAGCCTCAACGCCGAGATCGCCATCAATCAGGCCAGCCAACGGGCCCGCAACAGCGAGATCGCCGCCCTGGGCAAGCTGGCCAGCAACGTTCGCCGACGCCTCGATGCGCGGCGGGCGATGGCGGCCGAACAGTTGATGCCCCGGGTCGAATTGCTCGAACAGGAAAAGGAGCAGCTGGAGGTCGAGCGTTCCCTGGCCCAGCAACATGCCGAGCTGCAGGTGCTCAAGGCCCAGGCGCAGAACCGCCGGGAGCAGCGCGACAGCTTCCTGGCCAGGACCCAGCGCGAGCAGCACGACCTGCTCAACCGCAGCCACCAGGATGTCGCCGTGCTCGAACAGCAACTGATCCGTGGTCGCGACCGGCAGCGCCTGCAAACCCTGCTGGCGCCAGTGGACGGGGTGGTCCAGCAACTGGCGGTGCATACCCTGGGCGGCGCGGTGCAACCGGCGCAGCAACTGCTGGTGATAGTGCCCGAGGGGGCCGAGCTGGATGCCGAGGTCATGGTGCTGAACAAGGACGTCGGTTTCGTCAGGGCCGGCCAGCCGGTGGAGATCAAGGTCGACGCCTTCCCCTACACCCGCTACGGCACCTTGCGCGGCACGGTCGAGCATGTCTCCGGCGACGCCATCAAGGACGAACAGCTGGGCCTGGTATTCCCGACGCGGATCCGCCTGGAGCGCGCCGCGATCGCCGCGGGGCAGGGGTGGATGCCCTTGCAGGCCGGGATGAGCGTGACCGGCGAGATCCGCACGGGCGAGCGGCGGGTGATCAATTACCTGCTGAGCCCGATTCGCGAGTATCAGTCCGAAGCGTTGCGGGAGCGTTGAGCATGACCACTGCTTTCAATCCCGCGGCCGAACAGTCGCCGACTGTCCTCGATACCGGCCTGCACGCCCTGGCCTGGGCCGCCCGGCGTTTCGACCTGAGCATCAGCGCGGCGCAGTTGAACCACCGCCTGGGGCGGGTCGAGGGCCTGGCCGACAGCCTCGACCTGCGGCGCTGCGCCGGCTGGATCGGCCTGCGGGCGCGGGCGGTGCAAAGCCAGGTGCAGCGCTTGCAGCACCTGCCGTTGCCGGCGCTGCTGGAAACCAGCCAGGGCTGGGCGGTGCTGGACGCGGTGGATGGCGACCAGGTGAGGCTGTTCTGGCCGTTGCAGGGGCAGTGCCAGAGCTTGTCTCGCGAGGAGCTGGCAGCGCTGTGGCAGGGCCAGGTGCTGCTGCTCGCCGAGCGGCATGTCGAGCCCAAGGCGCGCGGTTTTGGCATCGGCTGGTTCCTGCCGTCGATCCTCAAGCACGGGCGGCAGTTTCGCAGCGTGCTGCTGGTGTCGCTGATGCTGCAACTGGTGGCGCTGGTCACGCCGCTGCTGTTCGAGAACATCATTGACCGGGTCCTGGTCAGTCGCGGCCTGTCCAGCCTGCAGGTGCTGGGCATCGCCATGCTGGCCCTGGCGCTGTTCGAACCCCTGTTCGGCCTGCTGCGTTCCTGGCTGTTCAGCAACGTGGCGAGCAGGATCAACGCCGAGTTGTCCGCGCGCCTGTACCAGCATCTGATCCAGCTGCCGCTGGGCTATTTCCAGGGCCGGCAGACCGGCGAGATCATCGCCCGGGTCGGCGAGATGCAGCAGATTCGCCAGTTTCTCACCGGCTCGGCCCTGACCCTGGTGCTGGACCTGGCCTTCTGCGGGCTGTTCATCGCCGTGATGTATGCCTACGCACCGCTGCTGACCTGGGTGGTGGTCGGCTCCCTGGCCTTGTACTTCCTGTTCTGGCTGTGCGTGGGGCCCTTGCTGCGCAGCCGGGCCTTGCGCGAATACGAGTTGAACGCGGCCAACACCGCCTTTCTCACCGAAGCGGTGACCGGCATCGAGACCATCAAGACCGGGGCCATCGAAGGCGGCTTCCAGCAGCAGTGGCAACGGCAGCTGGCGGCCTATGTGCGCGCGGCGTTCCACACCCGCATCGTCGGCATCTGGGC
The DNA here is from genome assembly GCF_017349775.1 of Pseudomonas sp. GW460-12-10-14-TSB1. Taxonomy (NCBI): domain Bacteria; kingdom Pseudomonadati; phylum Pseudomonadota; class Gammaproteobacteria; order Pseudomonadales; family Pseudomonadaceae; genus Pseudomonas; species Pseudomonas sp. GW460-12-10-14-TSB1. The sequence continues at coordinate 18,384 of NZ_JACNAC010000031.1, read as the reverse complement.
CGGGCAGGGCATTGGCGTGATCCAGAAGCTCACCGCGGCGCTGTTGCTGTGGTGGGGGGTGATGCTGGTGCTGGACGGCCAGTTGAGCCCCGGCCAACTGGTGGCCTTCAACATGCTGGCCGGCCATGTGGTGGAGCCGATCCTGCGCCTGGCCCAGGTCTGGCAGGACTTCCAGCACACCCTGATTTCCCTGCGGCGCCTGGGCGACATTCTCGACACCGAGTGCGAAAGCGGCAGCGGCGGCCTGGCCTCGGTGCCGGCGCTGCAGGGCGGGGTGAGTTTCCAGGGCGTGCGCTTTCGCTATGAGGAGGACGGCCAGGAGATCCTGCGCAGCCTCGACCTGGAGATCCAGCCGGGGGAATTCGTCGGCATCACCGGGCCTTCCGGCTCCGGCAAGTCGACCCTGACGCGCCTGTTGCAGCGCCTCTATGTGCCCCAGCACGGCCGGGTGCTGGTGGACGGCATCGACCTGGCCATCGCCGACCCGGTGGCCCTGCGCCGCAACATGAGCGTGGTGCTGCAGGAAAGCGTGCTGTTCGCCGGCAGCGTGGCCGAGAACATCCGCCTGTGCCGGCCCCAGGCCAGCGATGCCGAGGTGCAGCACGCCGCCAGCCTGGCGGGGGCGGCGGTCTTTATCGAAGCCCTGGCCCAGGGCTACGAGACCCAGGTCGGCGAGCGCGGCGGCCAGCTTTCCGGTGGCCAGCGCCAGCGCATCGCCCTGGCCCGTGCCCTGTTGAGCAACCCCGGGATCCTGCTTCTGGACGAAGCCACCAGCGCCCTGGACTACGAGTCGGAAGCTGCGGTGATGGCCAACCTGCAGGGCATCGCCCAGGGCCGCACGGTGATCAGCGTGGCCCATCGCCTCAATACCCTGCGCCACGCCGACCGGATCCTGGTCATCGACCAGGGCCGGGTGCTCGAACAGGGCACCCACGAACAGCTGCTCGCCCTGGACGGGCTGTATGCCCGGCAGTGGGCCTTGCAGATGAAGGATTGAACCGCTGACCCACTGACGGCAGGAGAACGCACGAACCAGGCATCTCTCCCCACCCCGGATACCCATACCGAATAGGCAGCCTTTCGCGGCGCGAAGGGCTTGGCTCAAAACAGACAAAGGATCACTGCAATGGCTTCCATGTCCAAGGACTTCACGCGCCTGCTCAATACCCTGATCGATCAACAGGTCAAGGCGGCAGGCCGGCAAACTGAATGGTTCAACATGAGCGCCGACGAGCGCGCCGCGTACATCGCCCAGGTCGGCGAGCGCCTCCTGGAAATGCAGCAGAGCACCCTGAGCGTGCTGGCCGCCCAGCACTATCAGATGCAAGACAACCCGGTCTCTGTCGGCGACCAGCTGAAGACGCTGCAGCAACGCCGCCAGGAGATGAACGCCATCCCCGACACCCCGGCGACCAGCGCCTACAAACTGCAACTGGACCGCGACATCCTGTTGTACAGCCGCCAGCAGACGGCGATCAGCCACTATGACAGCACCTGGAACACGGCCCTGGGCATGCTCAGCCCCGGTGGCGCCAAGCAGCTGGAAGTGAAGGGCCTGAAGGCCGATGCCCTGGCCAAGCAGGGCAAGCTCAAGGGGCGGATCGAGCGCCTGGAGCAGCAGTTGACCATTCAGGTGGCCGACTCCACCTTCAGCCAGAAATACGTGAAGCTGTTCTCCGAGTTGCAGGCCTACAAGGAAGTCAGCGCCCGCTACAACAGCTTGCTCAAGGCCGCGCCCGAGCAGCAAGCCGCGAGCCTCGGCGCGCTGGCCAAGGCGCCCCGGGCCTCCGACGATCTGCCGGTGAACATTTCCCTGCTGATGATGGAAGAGCGCCCCGGCTACGTCCGCATGAACGTGGCGCTGGTCAATGCCAGCACCGATGGGCGCTTCAAGGACTTCTTCCTGGAGAACGGCAGGCTGGTGGTGCCCACCGACGGGGTGCTGAACTTCTCCTTCGGCACCGCGGCCCGCTCCCTGGCCTGGCAGCAACAGTACCGGCTGAAGAACGAGCCGCCGTCCTTCCGCTCGCCGACCTACGCGCCGATCCGCTCGGTGCTGGTCAAGACTTCCTTCGTCGAGCAGTACTTCGCCAACCACCTGGTGTCGGAAAGCTCCTTGCGCGAAGGCTTCAAGGCCCAGGTGCTGGGCAACGGCCACAAACTGCTGTTGACCAGTGTCGATCGCAAGGTGCCGAACCAGGTCGGCATCCAGGTCTCCGGCCAGTCGCCCAGCACCACCGTCACCCGCGAAGTGCCCCTGGCCGGCGCCTTGAGCGATCTGATCAATCAGAACGCGGACATCGCCAGCTTCCAGACCATCGGCCTCGAAGGTTTTCGCCAGAACAGCTACCACCCCGACCGTGATGGGATCTTCGTCAATATCCACGAGCTCGAACGCTCGGTGGGTTTTGCCGAGCGCCAATACCTGCTGGAAATGCCTCAGGGCGGCGATTACCGTGCTGCGACGCCGTTTGCGCTGATGACCGTCGACGGCGACAAGGTCAGCAGCAGCCACCTGAGCAAGGCGCAGACCGACGCCCTGTATCAATACAACGCGGCGTTTTTCGACAAGCTGGAACAACTGCGCGACGGTGGCATCAAGGCCAGCCGGCTGTTCGAAGGCAGCCGCGAGCGCACGACCTTCGTGCAGCAGCTGACCCGCTTGCTCGAGCGCAACCACATCACCCCGGCCGGGGTGCTGATGCCGGAACACAGCCGCGCCAGCCTGCGCGATATCAAGGGCAACAACCTGAACAAAGTGCTCTGGGAACAGGCCTTCGCCGCGTCGGTCTGGCAGAGCCGCGACAACGACGCGCTGCTGTTCGGCCTGGCCGACAAACTGGTGAACAACCAGGCGCTGGCCAAGGTCCTGCAAGGCGGTTATGTGCAGAGCGACATTACCCAGGCCAAGCTGCTGCTGGCGCCGCTGTACGAGCCATGGCGGGCCCGGGCGATCGACGCGGAAACCCAACGGGTCGCGGCGGCCAACGCGGCGCAGCATCCGGATAATCCGAAAGTGCATGTGTTCGACCAGGTGGCGGTCGAGCGTTCCCTGGACAGCAAGCTGCTGACCCTGTTGTTGCGTGGCCCCGAAGGGCTGGAGCAGGCCGATGGCAAACTGCGCCCGACCGTCGAGGCACTGCTGTCGAGCGACCAGGGCCGCAGCCTGCGCAAGCAGGCGCTGTTCCATGCCCTGCGCCCGGTGGCCGACAGCTTTTCCAAGGCCGCGGTGCCGGTCAATGCCCATGCCGCGCTGGCGCCGCAGAGTGGCGCCGACAAGGTCATGATCAACAACCGGCTGAATCAGCCCGACCCCTACCTGATCCTCAATACCCACCCGGAGCAGGCCCAGGCCGATACCTCGTTCCTGATCGCGGACGACAAGTACCGCAGCTACAGCCAGTTCCGTCCCGACCCGGGCAATGCCGCCACCCGCTACATGAACGACCTGGACACCCCATTCGTGGGCGGTATTTCCGGGACCACCCAGACCGTCAGCAATGCCTTGCCGGAGTTGTTCGGTGGCGCCCTGAGCGTCAAGCAGTACTGGCAGTTCCAGATGGCCAACGCGGCCTTCATGATCCGCAACGGCTATCACTCGTTCTTCGAGACCCTGTATGTCGCCGCCCGTTATGAGCCCCAGGGGCCGGGCAGTATCGGCCAGGACCTGCTGCAGATGTTCGACCGCTACCGTGCCGAAGGCAGCAAGGAGGCGCTGCACGGCGAGCTGTACGACGGGGTGATGGCTCGCGTGCTGCCCATCGTCAACCAAGGCTTGCCGGCGGCCGAGGAGTTCCATCCGCCACGCTTCACCAGCGTTGGCCCGCTGCCCGCGCTGCTGGGGCAAGCAGCGAAGGATCTGCAGCTCAAGACCGGGCTGGCGTCGCTCGGGGCCGGGTTCGAGCCGCGCCAGGGCAGCGCGACATCCAGCAGTTCGCCGCCGACCCTGTGCAGTTCGCCAAGACCCATACCCTGAGTGCCGAGGCCCTGGTCAAGTCGGGACGCTTGCCGGCCCAGGGCAACGTGCAGTTGGTCAAGGTCGCGCCGAACCTGTACGAGCTCGAATACACCGAGCACAGCGCCAATGACATTGCCGGCAGCGGCGTCGACAGCGTGCCGGCGTATTTCCTCGGCTACAACGGCCCGAACCAGGCCAATGCCGCGCCGGCCTATGTGGACATTCCCAAGCACGCGGCCGCCGGCAGCTTCCTCTTCACCGGCACCTTGTCGGGCTGCTCGCTGGTGGTGACCAGCCTGGACGCCAACACCTTCCGGGTCTACCACGACGGCCGGGTCAACAGCTCGCTGCTGTACGACAACGTGGTGATGGCGGTGGACTACAAGGACTATCAGGTGGCCGGCACCGCCGAGGGCCTGGCCGCGGCCTACATGCAGTACGTCGATGGCCAGTGGCAACTGGTGTTCCAGCGCCAGGAGTACCAGCGCGAAGGGCAGATGGTCTGGCCGAAGCTGCGCGACGGCGCGCAGCCCCTGGCGATCCAGACCGCCGACAGCCAAGTGGTGGAGCGCAACCGGGTCGAGTTCGCCGCCTACCGCGAGCAGGTGCACCAGAACCTGAAGAAAGTCGCGACCCAGTTCGGCGTATCGGTCGACGGGGTGGCCGACGGTGTCTACAGCGAGGGCGCCTTTTCTCCCGAGCATCCGGCGATCGCCAGTTGGAACCAGCTGCGCGAAGCGGTCCAGGCCAAGGTCAACGCCGATATCCAACAGCTGGCCGACAAGCGCTACCAACTCCAGCAAGACCGGCGCGGGGCCAGCGACAAGGGCCTGATCGACCAGCAGATCAAGCAGCTCAACCTCACCCAGGACTACTACCGCGCGCAGTACGACCCGGTGTTGCGCGAAGCCGGCTCGGTGGAAAAGACCTGGCTCTGGCAGCAGATCAAGGCCAAGGAGGGTAGCGCCGCGGTGGTGCGCACCGACGATACGGCGATCCAGGGCGCAGGCGAGGAGCGCGCCAGCAGCGTCGGCGAGCGTTATGCGATTGCCGAGGCCTATCAGCGGGGCGCGCGCGGCACGGCGTTCAGCGACGGCTTGCGCGATTTCCGCGAGATCAAGATCCCCGGGGTGGACGACAGGATGTCGGCCCTGGAGATGAAGCGGCTGTTTCTCGAGGGTACGCTCAGCCCTCGTGAGCGTGGTGCCCTGAGCGGGCGCATCACGGAAACCGCCCAGGCCGAGTACCTCGACAAGGTGCTGCGCCAGACCGCGGTGTTCAGTGAAGACTTCCACAAGGCCGGCAGTGTCTTCGGCCAGCTGGCGCCGCAGGACTTTTACCTGTCGCTGGTGGGCGACCGCTCCGGCGGCCGTTGCTACCCCCTGGTCCGGGCGATGGCCGTGGCCCTGGCCAGTGGCGGCGAGGCGGGCGTCAACAGCCTGGTGCAGAAGCTGTTCCTGGCCTCCGCCGACCCTCAGGCAGGCAGCTCAACCTTGCTCAAGAACAGCCTGATCCGCCTGCATTCCAATGTCGAAGCGGTCCAGGCGTCGAAGGAGCTGGGACAGTTCAAGCTGGCCGAGGTGGTCTCGCGGCTGGCCGCCGGCAGCGGCACCTCGATGTTCGCCCTCAACACCCAGAACCACTCGATGATGGTGGGCAGCACGCAGACCGCCGAAGGCCGTCGCTACTACTTCTACGACCCGAACGTGGGGATCTTCGCCTTCGACTCCACCAAGGCCCTGACCAAGGCCATGCAGCAGCACCTGGTGGAGCGCAAGCTGGCCGCGCACTATGGCTCGTTCGGCAGCCAGTCGCAGCCGGCCTTCAACCTGATCGAGATCGACACCGGCAAGATGGCCGAGGTGCCGGTGGGCAACGGGCTGAATGTGGCCGATCTGTCGCGGCCCGAGGAGCTGGCCGGGGTCATCGGCCAGCGCCGCCAGGTGGAGCAGGCGGTGGACGCCCAGCAGCGGGTCAGCGAAGACCTGCGCCTGGGGGCGGCCTTGACCACCTTCGACGCCGAGCAGTGGGGCGCGCGCTTCGAAGTCGCCAGCACCCGGCTGGCCCAGGAACATCAGTTGGGCAGCCAATGGATACCGATTATTGCCAACACCGAGGAGCTGAAGGACGGTGGCTACCGGGTCCAGTTCATCAACCGTGACCAACCGGAGCTGCAGCCGCGCTGGCTGGACACCCGGGACGGCACCTTCGTTGAGTTCCGGCGTTTCGTCGATGAGCACATGCGGGTGTTCAACGAGCACTTCACCCTGGAGCATGGCCAGATACGGCCCCGTGCCGGCGTTAGCGAAGCATCGCCGGTGGACGGCCTGAACGCCGGCTTCGCGGTACAGACGCTGATCCAGTGGTTTGCCGACAAGAACCGCAAGGACACGGCCCAGGGCACGGTCTCGCCGGACCTGGCCACCGCGCTGAAGATCCACAGCTACCTGGGCCTGGCGCAGATCGGCCATGGCACCTTGCAGGACGTGGTCAAGGTCACCGAACTGGTGCAGACCGCGTTGCGCGGTGAAGCCATGGCTGCGGAAACCTCGCTCAAGGACTTTGCCTCGACCCTGGGCCACACCGTCAACGAAGGCGCGGGCGTGCTGTTTGGCGGGGCCATGGTCGGCCTGGATGCCTATGAACTGGCCCATGCCGAGAACGATGTGCAGAAGGCGGTGTTCGGCACCCAGCTGGCGTTCGACTCGGCCAGCTTCGTCACCGGTGCGGCCGGAGTCGGCGCCGGGCTGCTCGGTGCCTCGACGGCGGCCGCGGTGCTCGGTGGCGCGGGGGTGATCCTCGGCGGCCTGGCGGTGGGCTTCACCGCGCTGGCCCAGGCCTTCGGCGCGGTGGCCGAAGACGCCAAGGCGGTCGGACGCTACTTCGATACGGTCGACAAGGCCTACAAAGGCAACGGCTACCGTTATGACGCGGAGAAGAAGGTGCTGGTGCCGCTGGCCGGCGCGGTGGTCAAGCGCCTGGACCTGCGCAACAACCAGATCGGTTTCGACAGCCAGTACATTTACCGTACCCACCACGGCTCCACCGGTTCCGGGGCGATCAACTACTTCTTCTGGGCCGGGGATTTCCCACGGATGATCCACGACCGTGGCCAGGCGATCGAGGTGCGCAGCGGCATCGGCTACAAGGACGCCACGCGCACGCTGGAGCATGGCGACAGCACGGCGGTGATCCTGCCGGGCACGCCCAAGTCCTACATCAGCTACGAGTACATGATCCTGCCTGGGTCCACCACCCGGCATGACACCGGTTTCGACGTGATCCGCAGGCTCGAGGAGGACCGGCGCTTCGACTACGACTTCTACATCTTCCCGAGCGAGGAGACGATCCGGCGGATTCGCCAGGAGTACGTCGACACCCCGATCGAGGTGCTGCTCGATTCGCGCGACCGGCAACTGGTGATACCAGAGCTGCCCAAGGAGCTGTACGGCTATCTGAACTACCAGATCAAGGGCGCGGGCGGGCGCTATCTGGTCGGCCTCAATGAAGGCACCCGGGTCGATCTGTCCAGCGAGGCAGGCACGCCGTCGCGCTGGATCATCGACAGCAGCCAGCTGGCGAGCGAGAGCATCAGCGTGTCGAAGGGCCAGCTGGTGGTAGGCGGCGTGGTGGTCAAGCTCGACCCGGAGAGCAACGGCCAGGTGCTGGTGGTCAACGCCAAGGGCGAGGTGCGCGAAGTCGATTTCGCCGGCATGAGCGCTCGGGTGGTGGAGGAAGACGCGAGCAAATGGCAGCTGCCTGGCCAGCGTATCGAACAGCACCTGAGCGAACTGGCCAAGGCCCATCAGCTGCACGGTCAGTACGTGGTCGTCGATAACTACAGCCACGAAGGACGCAATGTCGGCCGGGCGTTCTACGACGTCGCCAAGGACCGCATGCTGTTCACCGACACCCAGGTGGAACAGGCCAGGAATGCCCAGTTGGGGGCGGTCATCGGCGAGCATGCCTACTTCGTCGACGCCGAGAATTCCGCGGCGTGGCGGGTCGAGATCGCCACCGGCAAGGTCGATGCGCAGTTCGCCCCGTCGTTCAACCAGAGCGCGGGCCGGATCAGCCGGTTCTGGCAAGAGGGCGACGCGGTCTACCTGGCCCGTCGTTATCAGCTCAAGGAGCGGGAGGCCGAGCTGAACTTCCGCATCATCGGTGACCGGATGGAACTGGTCGGGGTGGTCGGCGATGACGCATTGCTGCAACTGTCGGCACGCACCGGCCAGCATGGCGATGCGCTCAAGGCCATGCTCCAGGGCTACGAGAGCCAGGCCACGCAGCGCGCCACCCCGGTGTACAGCCTGGGCGCGCCGATGATGGAGCCGAGCGCCGCGGCGCTGGTGACGGTGTTTGGTCTGGATAACGCCAAAGTGGCGCACCGCTACTGGGTGCGCACCAGCGACGGCACGGTGATCAAGCCGAACCTTGCGCCTCCGGCAGGTCAGCAGCCGCCGGTGGATGCCCAGGGCAAACCCCAGAGCGCCTGGCCGATCCCGGCGGACCTGGTGTTCGCCGGCAGCATGCCGCAGCCCGCTGGCCAGGAAGTGTTTTTCTTCTACAGCCAGAAGGAGAAGGTGCTGTTCCGCCAGGAAGGGCCGGGGCAGCAGGTCCTCGACGGTAGCCAGCCGAGCGCCTTGCGCCTGGCCACGCCGACCCTGGCCAATGTGCTCGAACTCAACGGCCATCTGGTGGCCGTGACCGAGGACGGGCGTGTCGCGCGGATCGAGGCGACAGGGCGCCTGAGCTATGAAGCGGTCAACGAGCATTGGCTCAAGGGTCGCAGCACCTGGTGGAAGGACCTGGCCAGTGTCAACGGCAGCAACGCCACCCTGGCGGTATTCGGGGCCAAGGCCGCCGATGGCAAAAGTGCGCTGCCGGTGTGGTACCACAACGGCCAAGTGATCGTGGCGGCGTCCTCGCTGCAAGGCAAGCCGCTGCAGTTTCTCGGCTTCGACAGCGCCAGCTCCAGCGCGCGGCTGTTCGAGCCCGAGAGCGGCAAGCTCTACCTCCAGGCACCGATGACGCCCGAGGCGCTGGCGGCTGCATTCGGTGGCGACGAGGTGCTTGAGGCCTCGGCGCAGTTGCCCGCCGCCACGCTGCCGATGCCCGAGGTGCAACTGCGCTCGGCGGTCCAGGTGGATGCCGGGTTGCGGCTGACGACGGTGCAGGGCGAAGTCCTGCTGCGCACCAACAGCGGCGATGTGCAGCTGGTGGCGGTCGACAAGGGCTGGCAGCAGCAACACCTGGGTAATCTGCCCCAGGCGCTGGCCCAAGTGACGGCTCAGTGGGGAGCCAAAGGTGTGTTGACCTTGCAAGGCGCCGACAGCCAGGGCTGGTTCGATGTCGCCAGCGGGCAGATGTTCGCCAGCACCGGCATTCCCGCCGCGAGCGACCTGCGTTTTATCGGCGTGGCCGCCGAATCGCAGCGCTCGGCCTACGTCTACAGCCCGACGGAGCAGGCGCTGTACAAGGTCAAGCAGGGGGCTGCGCAGAAGCTCGGGCACTACGGCGATGTCGAGCGTATCGGTTCCTCGTTGCTGCTGCAGGGCGGGGGCGTCGGCGGTCGTCAGGATGAACTGGCGCCGCCGTTGATCGCCGGGGTCGACAGCGTGGTGCTGCATGGCGGCGGTGCCAGCGACACCTACCGCTTCAGCCCGGCGATGTGGGCGCACTACCGCACAGTGGTGATCGACAACGATGACCCGGGCCAGGCCCTGGACCGCCTGATCCTGCCGGTGGCCGACGGCAAGAACATCCTCGTCAGCCGTCAGGGCGAGAACGTGCTGCTGACCGACGCCGGCACCGGCACGGCCCTGGTGCTGCGCCAGGTGTTGGGCAACCAGGCCGCGGCGCATCGGCATTTGCAGATCGAGCTGCAAGGCGACTCATCGGTGATCAGTGTCGATCATCTGGTGAAGGGCTTTGCCCAGGCGGGCTCGGCCAAGGACGCTTTGTTCGAGCTGTCCTCGCGCGAGCGCCAGACCCTGCCGACGGCGAACGACATTGCCTCGGTGACGGAGGCCGAGGGACCTAGCCTGGCCAAACTGAGCGGGGCGATGGCGGCCTTCGCCGACACCGGCGGCGCTCGTGAACAGGTGCCGCAAAACCGTCAGGCCGCCCAGGCGGTGCTGGTGCCTTCACTGACCTGACCACGCAGGAGCAACCACGGGAGGGGCGCAAAGCCTCTCCTGTCTCCGGCCGAATCACTTCTTTATGTAGAACAGCAAACCATGATCAAACCCATGCTTTCGCGGCAGCGAGCCCTTGCCGGCTGGTTGCTTGTCCCTCTGTTGCTTGCCGCATTGCCGGCCGCCTCCCTGGCGCAGGCGGCCGAATACCCGCGCCAGGCCATGCCCAGCGACCTCTGGCGGGTGTACCTGGATGCCCGGCAGAACAACAGCGAACTGGCGGCGGCCCGTGCCGACCAGGCCGCCCGCGCCGAGGCGGTGCCCCAGGCCCGCGCCGGGCTGCTGCCCACGCTGTCGGCCAGCGCCGAGCTCAATGGCACCAGCACCTCCTTGCAACAGCCAAAGCAGGACACCCGGCGCAGTGGCACCAGCTACCAGGCGGTGCTGAACCAGCCGATCTTTCGCGCCGATCGCTGGTTCAGCCTCAAGGCCGCCGAAGCCGAGGACCAGCAGGCCCAGCTGGAACTGGCGGCGGCCGAACAGAAGCTGATGCTCGACAGCGCCCAGGCCTATTTCGGCCTGCTCAAGGCCCAGGACGCCCTGGCGGCGGCCAAGGCTGAAGAAGCAGCGCTCAAGCGCCAGCTGGAACTGGCCGAGAAGGGCTTGCAGCTGGGCCTGTCGGACCGTACCGATGTGCTCCAGGCCGAGGCCGGGCATGACACCGCGCGGGCCAACCGGATCGTCGCGCAGAAGCGCACCGACGATGCCTTCGAGGCCCTGGACACCCTGACGCACCAGCAATATGCAGCGATCCAGGGGGTGCGGCATGACATGCCGGTATTGTTGCCGGAGCCCAACGATGCCCGGCGCTGGGTCGACACCGCGGTGCGCCAGAACCTGACCCTGCTGGCCAGCCAGCACGCCCTGGACGCGACGCAACAGACCCTGAGCGCGCGCAAGGCCGGGCACGCGCCGACCCTGGACGCGGTGCTGCGCTACCAGACCGGCGACAACGACAACCTGGGGTACGGCAACAGCGATATCCGCGGCAGTGGCTACGGCGGCAATGTCGAGCAGCGCTCCGTTGGCCTGCAGTTGAACATTCCGCTGTTCAGCGGCGGCCAGACCTCTTCCCAGGTGCGCGAGGCCCACCAGCGGATGAATCAGCGCGAGTACCTCAACGACAACCTGCGGCGCCAGGTGGTGGAGCAGACCCGCAACCTGCATCGTGGCCTCAACAGTGGGGTCGATCAGGTCAAGGCGCGGCGCCAGTCGATCATTTCCAACCAGGGCGCGGTGCTGGCTTCGCAGCTGGGTTTCCAGGTCGGCACCCGTAATATCGTCGATGTGCTGGAAGCCCAGCGCCAGCTGTACAACGCGGTGCGCCAGTACAACGACAGCCGTTATGACTACATTCTCGACACCCTGCGGCTCAAACAGTCGGTGGGAACCTTGTCGCCCCAGGACCTCAAGGCGCTTGGTGATTACCTCAAGGCCGACTACGATCCCGATCGCGATTTCCTGCCGCCGGAGTTTCCACGCCGGCTGGCGGCGCGTTGAGGCTGTTTGTCAGGGCGACGGGTACGGATTCATCCGGTAAAGGGGCGAGGTGTTGCACAGGTTAACCCACTTCTTCGACAGCCACAGAGGGTGTTGCTACGCCCTGGGCGTGGTGATCGCGGTCGGTGCCGCGGTGGCGCTGGGCAACTACTACCGCCTGCAGGTCGAGGACGTCTACCAGGCCAGTATCGAGATGCAGACCCAGGACTACGCGGCGGATCTGCAGCAGTGGAAGTCCGACGGTTTTGCCATTGGCGCGCTGTCGATCCTGGGGCGCCACAACCCCTCGCTGAAACGGGTGATCCTGGAGCGCGAACCCTCCGCGGAATTGATGGAGCAGGCGGCGATCCCGTTGAAGACGCTGTCCATGGTGGTGGGCGCCAACCATGCCTTTGCCCTCAACCGCGACGGGGTGGTGGTGGCGGCTTATGACCACCAGGGCCAGGCGCCGCTGGGGCTGAACGTGGCCTTCCGGCCTTACTTCAAGGTGGCGCTCAACGGCGGCAGCAGCGTCTATGGCGCGATCAGCGCCACCACTTGCACCCGCATGTTCTACATGGCGGTCCCGGTCTACGAATCGCGCACGCGTCAGGACAAGGTGATCGGGGTGCTGGTGGCGCGTTTCGACGGCAAGATGCTCGACACCAGCCTGAGCAAGCAGTATGGCGACGACCTGAAAATGATCCTGTCGCCCAGCGGCGTGGTGCTGGCCGCCAGCACCCCGGATTTTCTGCTCAAGGCCGACCGTGCCTGGTCGCTGCGCGAGTTCAGCGGCGAGATCCGCCGCCAGTTCGGCGACCACCCGTTCGCCCATGGGGTGCCCGAACGCTTGCCATTCGATGCCCATCAGCCGCAGGTCAAGCTGGATGGCCGGCGCTACAGCCTGTCCCGGGCCGACGTCGACTGGAACGACCCCAGCGGTCCCTGGACCCTGATCACTCTGGGCGACCTGGATGCGGTGCTGCCGGCCGAGCAGGTGCTGCTGATCAAGGGCTTGAGCGCTGTGCTGTTCCTGCTGTTGCTGTGGGGCGGCCTGCGGCGCCTGGCCGATGCCCGGCGGCACAAGGCCGACGTGGCGCGGATCGAGCAAAGCGAGCGGCGCCTGGACATGGCCCTGCAAAGCGGGGCGCTGGGGCTGTGGGACTGGAACGTCAGCCTGGGGATCGTCATCAACAACGATGTCTGGCTGCGGATCCTCGGCTACAGCAAGGAGGAACTGGACCAGACCTTTGGCAATGGCCTGGACCGCTGGGCCTGCCTGGTCCATCCCCAGGACCATGAGCCGGTCATGGCCAGGCTCAGGGCGCACCTGGACAACGAAGTCGAGGAGTACCGCGCCGAGTACCGCATGCGCAGCAAAAGCGGGCGCTGGTTGTGGGTGTTGGACATCGGCCGGGTCATGCAGCGCGATGCCGATGGCGCGCCGACGCGGGTCACCGGCGTGCTGCAGGACATCACGCAAGCGGTCGAGGTTCAGCAGTCGATCGTCGACAGCCAGACCAAGCTGCAGTCGATGATCGCCAACATTCCCGGGGTGGTGTTTCGCAGCCTGCCGGACGGCGCGCGCACCATGGTCTTCGTCAGCGATGCCATCGAGGGCCTGAGCGGTTTTCCGGCGGCGCATTTCCTCGCCGGGAACAGCTATCGCGACCGGGTCCACCCCGACGACCTGGAGATTTTCCAAGGCGGCCTGAACAGCGCCAGCTACATGCTCGAATACCGCATCATCACCGCCAGCGAGGAGGTGCGCTGGGTCTACGACAAGGGCCAGACCATTGTCGTGGATGGGGTGCCGCAGTACCTGGACGGGGTGATTTTCGACATCAGCGAGCGCAAGGCGGTGGAAGCGCAGATCCAGCAATCGCGGCGCGACGCCGAGTTGGCGACCCAGGCCAAGTCGGAGTTTCTCGACAGCATGTCCCATGAGATCCGCACGCCGTTGAACGCGATCATCGGCATGGCCCACCTGGTGCAGGACATGCCCCTGGAGCGGGTGCAGCGCGACTACATCGAGAAGATCGACCGTGCGGCGAGGAACCTGGTGGGCACCATCAATGGCGTGCTCGACCTGTCGAAGATCGAAGCCGGCAAGCTGAGCATGGAGCAGGTCTGCTTCGACCTGCGGGAGCTGGTGGACGATGTGTTGCTGCTGGTGCGCCAGCGCGCGGAAGAACAGGCGCTGCAGCTGCGCCTGGACATTCCCGCGATGTTGCCACGCAGCTATGTCGGCGACCCGCTGCGCCTGGCCCAGGTGCTGACCAACCTGGTGGACAACTCGATCAAGTTCACCGAGGCCGGCCATGTCTGCATCGGCGTGTGCCTGGTGCGCCAGTGGAACGACAAGGCGCTGCTGTGCTTCAGCGTCACCGACACCGGGGTGGGCATCAGCGAGGAACAGCAGGCGCGGCTGTTCAATGCCTTTGTCCAGGCCGACCTGTCCATCAGCCGGCGTTACGGCGGTAGCGGCCTGGGGCTGACCATCTCGAAGAAAATCGTGCAGATGATGCAGGGCGACATCTGGGTGCACAGCAAGCCGGGGCAGGGCGCGGTGTTCAAGTTCACCGTGCAGTTGAGCCTGCCGCGACAGCGGCCGCAGGCGTCGCCCGCGCCGAGTTGCAGCACGCCGGCAACCCCATCGGTGGCCGGTGCGGCGGGGCTGTGCACGGTCAACGACTATGCGCGGTTGCTGGCGGGGACGCGGGTGCTGGTGGTCGAGGACAACCGGCTGAACCAGGATGTGTTGCAGGGCCTGTTGCAGCGCGCCGGCGTCCAGGTGGTGCTGGCCGACAATGGTGCCGAGGCCTTGCAGCGGTTGCTCGGGGACGGTCGCTTCGACGGGGTGCTGATGGATTGCCAGATGCCGGTCATGGACGGCTACGGCACCACGCGCAAGATCCGCGGTTACCCGCACCTGCACTCGCTGCCGATCATCGCGGTGACCGCCAGCAGCCAGGCCGATGTCCAGGGCCGGGTGCTGGCCGCCGGCATGAGCGACCTGGTGAGCAAGCCCCTGGAGGTCACGGCCTTCTATCGAACCCTGGTGCGCTGGATCAAGCACCTCGAATTGCCCGCGGGGGCGATTGCGGCAAGCCCGCCCGGCGGCGTCTCGACCCCGGGCTACGCGGGCATCGACTCGGCGCTCGGGCTGGCGGTAGTGAACCAGGACCTGGCGCTGCACCAGAAACTGCTGGCGGATTTTCGCGATGACCAGCAAGGGATCATCGAACGCCTGTGGCGGGCCCATGCCGCCGAGGACTTGCAGGTCATCGGCTTTCTGGCCCACAGCCTGCAGGGGGCGGCCGGCAACATCGGCGCCACGGCGGTCCGGCAGGCGGCCAGGCAACTGGAGGAGCAGTGTGCCGGGCAGGCCGACCTGGCGCCCTTGATCCGCCAGTTGGCGCAGTGCCTGGAGCCGCTGCTGGCCGGCCTGATGTGCTTGCCAACGGCGGGTGCCGGGCCTTTGGTCCGGGAGAACGAAGCGCTGGACAGTGAGCAGGTGCTGAAACTGGAGCGACTGGCCAAGCTGCTGCGCAATCACAATGCGCAGGCCCTGGCGCTGATCGATGAGCTGTGCGAACAGAACCCTTGCGGCGCCTTGCGGGCCATTCAGGAGCGGATCTACCGGCTGGAGTTCCAGCAGGCCGATGAGCTGCTGGTCGATTTGCGCGCGGCCCAGGGTTAGCGTGTGGTCCGGGTCAGCTCGAGGTAGCGCGCCATCCGGTCCGTGCAGTGCTCCACCAGGCATTGATGCAAGGCCCGCAGCGATTCGGTGATTTGCGAGCGGTGCGACACCACCAGGCTCAGCGGCGCGGCGTCGGCCTGCCAGCCGGGGAGCAGGGGCAGCAGGCGCCCGGCGAGCAGGTCCTCGACCACGTTCAACAGCGGCAGATAGACCACGCCGTGGCCGGCCACCGCCCAGCGCCGCGCGGCATCGCCATCGTCGCAGCAGAAGTGCCCCTGCACCCGCACGTCCTCGATCTGGCCCGGCGCGTGGAAACGCCAGCGGCTCTCTGGCCGGCCAATGCTGTGGCAGATGATGCACTCGTGCTCGCTCAGCTGTTCCGGCGATTCGGGCTCGCCGTGTTCGGCCAGGTAGCCGGGCGCGGCGCAGGCGATGAAGTGGTGCTGCTTGAGCACCGGCAGTTCCACCAGGTCCAGCGCCAGGCTTTTGCCATAGCGAAGCGCCGCGTCGAAGCGGCCCTTGAGCAGGTCCTCTTCCTTGTCGCTCAGGGCCAGCTTGATATACAGGCGCGGCCGTTGCTGCTTGAGCCGGGCGAGCAGGTCCAGCAGCAGGTTCCGGCCCAGGTCGGAAGACACCGTGAGCTCCAGCATGCCGTCGTCGTGGGTCAATGAGCGCTTGCCGTTGGCCAGGATCTTCAAGGCGTGCTGCGCGCTTTCCAGGTAACGCACGCCCTCGGGGGTGAGTTTCATGGTGCGGGTGGAGCGGGTGAACAGACGCACGCCGAGACGGTTCTCCAGGCGCTTGAGTGCCAGGCTGGCGGCGGCCGGGGTGATCGACATGATCCGCGCAGCAGGCGACAGGCCCTGCAACTCGGCAATCAGCACGAACAGTTCCAGGTCGGCGAGGTTAGGCATGGGCAAGGCTCACTGTCCGTTCACAGGCCGAAAAAGCTCTGTGACGAACTCAGCAAGGCCGCCGAGAGCGACTCCGGGCCGCAGGCGATGCATTGCTCGAACCCCGGCTGTTGATACATCCGCGCCATGGCCTGGGCATGCCGGCCGGGCAGGTCGCCGCCGGGTTGCAGCAGGCTCAGGTGGTAGTTCAGCGCCAGGGCGAACAGGCGGGCCGAGAGCGGGAGATCGAGGCTTGCCGGGCTGCGGTCGCCCTGGAGCAGCGCCTCGGCATGGGTGATTTTCCAGGCGAGGTTGAGGATGCGGTCTTCCGGGTCGGCGTGGGCGAGAATTTCCTCGATCAGCACCCGGCTCTGGGCCAGGGCCAGGCCGATGCTGCTGCCGGGCTGGTTGAGGCCCATCAGGGCCAGGCAGGCGGCGCCGCGAAACGCCGCGGGGTCGCTCTGGGTCACGCCGCTGTCGAGCAGGATCGACAAGGTATCGAGCAGCGCCTCGAGGCGGATCTGCGGGTTGCCGGCCAGCTGCAAGGCCAGGGCACCGATGAAGCCGTCGCGCATGTCGCTGCCGGCCGAGGGTTCGGCCGCCGGTTGCGGGCTGTGCAGGGGCTTGTCGCGGTAACCCAGTTGCGTCGCCACCCGGGCCAGCACTACTGGTGGCGAAATCGGCTTGGCGATGTAGTCGGCGGCGCCGAGCAGCAGGCCCAGGCGTTCGTCTTCGACGCTGCTGCGCGAGGTCAGGAAAATCACCGGGATGGCGGCGGTCGCCGGGTGGCTCTTGAGTTCGCTGAGCACCTGGAAGCCGTCCATCTCGGGCATCAGGATGTCGAGGATGATCAGGTCCGGGCTGGCACTGCGGGCCAGGGCCAGGCCGCGCTCGCTGTTCTTCGCCAGCAGCACTTCATATTCGGTCGTCAGGGTTTTCGAGAGCACGATCAACGACTGCGGGTCGTCATCGATCGCCAGGAGGGTATAGGGCTTGGGGGCGTGCTCTGCGGGCATGACGGGGGCGCCTGAACAAGATAGGGTGGCAGTTTATCTTATTTGACCGGCGGGTCGCGCTGGTGCATTGCCGCAGGCCGTGCCGCGTCGTCAGGGGTGAAAGGTATAGCGATCCTTGCCCGTATGCTTGGACTGGTACAGCGCCTTGTCAGCCTTGACCAGTGCCTGGTTCAGGCTGTCGCTGTCCTCGACCCGGGTCAGGCCGATACTGATGGTCACCGGGTGGCTGGCCGGGGCTTGGCGCACTACCTGGCACAGGCGCTCGGCCAACTGCTCCATGTCATCACGCCGCACCCCGCACAGGTAGATGGCGAACTCCTCGCCGCCCAGGCGCGCGTAGTCGAAACCGGCCATGACCGTGCTGATGTCCGTGGCCACCCGTTTGAGCACCTCGTCGCCGATGTCGTGGCCGTACAGGTCGTTGACTTTCTTGAAGTTGTCGACGTCGATTATCGCCAGGTAGTGGTCATGCTCCCGGGGTTGCGCCGCCAGTTGTTCGCCGGCGCGGGCCATGAACGAGCGACGGTTGGGGATGCCGGTCAGGGTGTCGTTGTAGGCCTGCTCCAGCAGCAGCTTGGACATGATGTAGGTGTGCAGCTTGGCCTGGCGCAGCTTGATGAAACTGTAGAAGGTCAGGGCGGTGAGGAACAGCGCGTAGATCAGGAGCATGGCGTCCTTGAGTTCCAGCACCGAGGTCTGGGTCATGATGAACGGGTCGAGCACCACCCAGGTCAGCACGACGGTGGCGAAGAACGACCAGCGCCGCAGGGGCAGCACCGAGGCGCTGTAGAGAATGCTCGAGGCGCCAATGATCAGCCAGTTGGGGCGCAGCTCCATCGGCAGGCCTTCGATCATCAGGCGGATGTCCACGCTGATGATCAGCACGAAGACCAGATTGAGCCACTGGAAGTGCCTGGCCTTCCTAGTGAAGGCCAGCATGATCACGTTGATCGCCAGGGCGGCCAGGAACAGCATCGAATACAGGGTGAAGCCCTGCTTGCCCGGGAAGCTGACGATCAGATCGAACAGCAGCCAGATGCTGATGCTGGCGACGTAGATCAGCAGGCAGAAACCGTGCAGCCGTTCGAAGTCGTACTGGGCGAACTCGGCCTTGAGGGCCGGCGGCGTGGTCTGTTTC